>DATNKC010000170.1:0-6457 GCA_035603615.1 Steroidobacteraceae bacterium
GGCGAGTGCTAACAACCGATCAATATCACTGCGCCGACGTACTAAACTTTTTCCAAAGCCGCGTTGAGGTCCGCGATCAAATCATCCGGGTTCTCGATGCCGACAGAAATTCGAATCAAGGCATCGGTTATGCCGAGACGATCGCGCGTTTGCTTGGTCACGCCGGAATGCGTCGTGCTCGCGGGATGCGATATCAGGGATTCAGTGCCGCCGAGACTGACCGCCAGTTTGATCACCTGCAAGGCATCGAGCAGGCGAAACGCCTCGGCTTCGCCGCCCTTCACGGCGAATCCAAAGGTCGAACCGGCGCTCTCGCATTGCTGCTTGAACACCGCCGTGCGCGGATCATCCGCGGCGAGAAAACCCAGATAATTCACGGCGGCGATCTTCGGATGGCGGCGCAAAAAATTCGCCACCAGAGCGGCATTTTCCGCTGATTTGTGCATGCGCAGCGACAGCGTCTCCATCGAACGCATGATCATCCATGCGGTGTTCGGATCCAACTGCGTGCCGAGCGCGCCGCGCAGCCTCTTGACGGGTTCCACCGCGGCGCGCGAGCCGACGACGCCGCCGGCGACCAGGTCTGAATGTCCGCCGACATACTTGGTCAGGGAATACATCACGAGGTCGATACCATGCAGCAGCGGCCGCTGGAAAACCGGACCCAGAAAAGTATTGTCGACCGCGACCGGCGGCCGACCGCCGCTCTGGCGCGCACCGATCAGTTCCGATACCTCGCGCATCAGTTTGAGGTCCACGAGGCTGTTGGTGGGATTGGCCGGGGTTTCAACGATGATCAGACAAACTCGGCCCTTGGACTCCGCCGCCTTTTTCGAGGCGTTCGCGGCCGCTTCCAGCACGGCGTTGCGATCGTGGCCTAAATTGAACCCGACCGCACTCACGCCAAATCCGGGCAGAGTTTTTTCGATCAGCGTTTCGGTACCGCCGTACAACGGCTGACTCATGAGGATCACATCGCCGGGGCGCACATGTGTCCAAATGACGGTCGAGATCGCCGACATGCCGCTCGAGAATACCGCGGCGGCTTCGCCCTCTTCCCACAATGCCAGGCGGTCTTCCAACACCTCGAGGTTCGGGTTGTTGAAGCGCGAATACACCAGACCCGATGACTGCCCGGCGACCGGCTCGCGTCGACCCGAAGTGTAGTCAAAGAAATCTTTGCCATCCTGCGCCGTTTTGAAGACGAAGGTCGAAGTCAGGAAGATCGGCGGCTTCAGCGAGCCTTCCGACAAGCTTGGATCAAACCCGTAGCCCATCATTTGGGTTTCAGGCTTGAGCACGTGTTTGCCGATCTTGCGCTTATGATACGTGTCGTAACTCACGCTGCCCCCAGAGAAGTTAAAATCGTGGGCCGCAATATAACACCGTGTTGCTTCTTATCATTGCCGTTGCAGCGTCGATCCGGCTAATTGCGCGCCAACTCGCGAGTAGCGGCGCTGCCGGCTGAAGCGGCGACGATGCTGGCGATGGCCGCCCACTGGATCAAGGTCAGCGTCTCATCGAGAAAGAAGAGCCCCGCCACCGCCCCAAGCGCGGGATTTAAGCTCATCAAGACCCCAAAGGTGCGCGTCGGAATTCGCGGCAGGGCATACATTTCCAGCGAGTATGGCAATGCGCTCGACAGCACCGCCACGCCGAGCGCCAGCGGCAAAATCGCCGGTGCGAAAAGCGTCGCGCCGCTGTGCGCATAGCCAATGGGGACAATCATTACAGCGCCGATCACCGTCCCCAAAGAAGTGATCTGTCCGCCGTGCGCGGCGCCGGCTCTGCGCCCGAACAAGATATACAGTGCCCAGCAGGCGCCCGCGCCGAGCGCGAACGCGACGCCGAGCACCGACAGCGGTTGTCCGCCCAATCCCACCGGCAGCAATGCCACGAGACCGAGCGCGGCCAGGACAATCCACAAGAAATCGATCGGACGGCGCGAAGCAAACAGCGCAATGCCGAGCGGACCCGTGAACTCCAGCGCCATGGTAATGCCGAGAGGAATATAGTTTATGGCGAGATAGAAGAAGTAATTCATCCATCCCATGGCCACGCCATAGACAATGACGGTGCGCAGTTGCTGTCGTGTGAATCGGATATGCCAAGGGCGCCACACGGCCAACAGAATCACGGCTGCAATCGCCAGACGCAAAGCTGCGGTACCGCCGACGCCGACGATTGGAAACAAGCTCTTGGCGAGGGTCGCGCCCAGCTGAAAGCACAGCATGGCAACCAGCAACGCCGCGACGGGCACGGCGATAGGGGAAGTCTTTGAGGGTATGGTCAACTCTCCGCGGCGTCGTCCTGCGGATTTTCGGCAAGATGCAGGTGTTTCATCACGCGCTTGAGGTTGCGGCGAATCTCGTTCAAATGACCAATACTGACTGCCGTGCGCAGCGCTTCCTTCAAAGGCTGCAGAGGGTAGCCACCGTACGCTCCGGCATTGGGAACATTATTGGTGACCGAGGATCTGCCCGAAAGCACCACATTGTCCCCCACCGTGATGTGCGCCGTCACCACGGAATTGCCTCCGGTGACGAATTGTCGGCCGATTTTGGTCGAGCCGCCCATCATGAAGCCGGCGGTGAAAAATCCGTTCTCGCCCAAATCGCAGTTGTGCGCAATATGACAAATGTTGTCCAGCTTGGTGCCGGAGCGGATGTGAGTTGAGGTCAAGGTTGCCCGGTCAATCGCGCAATTGCTGCCGATTTCGACGCCATCGCCGATGATCACATTGCCCAAATGCGAGATCTTGCGCGGCTTGCCGTTTGCGTCCACCGCGTAGCCAAAGCCGTCGCTGCCGATGCTGGTGTGCGGATGAACCTCGCAATCCTCGCCCAGCTGGCAGGCGGCGCCGAGGAATACGTGCGGATGCAGAATGCTGCGCGCACCGACCTTGGCTGCATTCTCGACGACCACGTGGGCGCCAATCAGGCAGTCATCGCCAATATTCGCGCCCGCTCCGATGACGCAATAGGGACCCAAAAACACGCCCTTGCCGAGTATTGCATCGCGATGCACCACTGCCGTCGGGTGGCGCTCGCCCCATTGCGTAAAGCGGCCCGCTTTGCAGTCGAAATACTTCAGAAGAATTGCCATTCCCATGGAAATATTCTTGACTGAGAAACAGCATCCTTCTCCATCTCCGTTTGCGCACAGCAAATCGGCCATATTGGCGTGCACGATGAGAATGGCGGGCTTATGGCGGCGCGCCTCACAAAGTTGCGCAACATCAGTGACATACACCAGGCTTTGGCGCCGCGCTTCTTCCGGAACATCGCAATGTGTGGCGGCCGTTTCCAGGTCGCCGTGCAGAAAGGTGAAGATATCCGAGTGGTGATTCTTGATGGCCTGAGCGTTTAACATGCTGCTGTCCTAAGAATCCTGTTTGATCACCGATCGACCCGGGAGACTATCATCGTCGGCCGAGCTTCGCTCAAGGTTGAGAAATCCATCAAGCGAATTTCGCGCGCCCGCATGCCGCACGACACTGTAGCACTCGCCCGGGCTTTGCTCGGCAAAGTCCTGATGCGCCAATTCAGCGGCGGCATCGCCGCCGGCCGGATCGTGGAAACCGAGGCCTATTTGCAGAATGACCCCGCCTGTCACGCATTTCGGGGGATGACGCCGCGCAATCGCTCTTTATTCCTCGAACACGGCTATGCGTATGTTTACCTCTGCTATGGAACGTCGTACATGCTAAACGTATCGAGTGAACCTGGTGGAATTGGTTCCGGCGTGCTGTTGCGTGCGCTCGAACCTATGTTCGGTATAGAACATATGCAGCGTAACGCCAGCCATGTCAAGTTAACTGATCTGACGCGCGGGCCGGGGCGTTTGGCTGCGGCACTGCAGGTCAACAAAAGTCACGACGGCCTGAATCTATTTACCGATGAGCAACTTTGGATCGGCAGCGATGGTCACAAGATCGAGTCCATCGGCGAGAGCACCCGAATCGGACTGACCAAAGGAGCCGAGGAGCGGCTGCGTTTTTTTGTTTCCGGCAACCGCTACCTCAGCGGCCCGCGGCGGCTCAATGAGTGAAGGAGGTGCTGTGCATTTAATGAAGATTGTCGCCGCTGCGATTTTGACAACGTTTTGCGGACTTTGCGATGCCGCATGCCCGGATCCGGTGAACATTCAGCTGCAGCTGAACGCGTCCTTGATTTGTGTCGTCATGAACGATGCCGCACTCATCAAGGAGCAGCCGCGGCTGCGCGCCTGGATTGACCGCTCGGCGCATATCGTCGCGGATTATTACGGCCAATTTCCCGCGCCTTTGGTGGTCATTCGGCTGCAAGGAATGGATGGCGGCGGCGTCAACGGCGGGCGCACCACCAATGAGGAAGGATTGATGATTCAAATGCGCGTGGGCCGCGAAACCACCGCCGAGGCGCTGGCGGCCGACTGGGTGCTAGTCCATGAAATGGTGCATCTGGCGCTGCCAGAGGTCGGTCGAAGCCACAACTGGTTGGCCGAAGGCTTGGCCGTCTATGTCGAGGGTGTCGCGCGGGCGCAGGATGGCAACCGGGCAGTCGCCGACGTCTGGGCGGAAGACCGCAATTCCATGCCCAAGGGACTGCCGCGCGCCGGCGAAGGGGGCATGGATCAATCGCCTTCGTGGGGGCGCACCTACTGGGGCGGTGCGCTTTACTGCCTGCAGGCAGACATTGCCATACGCGAACAAACCGCCAATCGCCTCGGGCTTCAAACGGCCTTGCGAGCAATCCTGAAAGAGACGGGGGGTTATGGCTTCGAGAGAGATATCGGGGACGTGCTTCGAATCGGTGACGCCGCGACCGGCACCCATGTGATGTCCGGTCTCTACCAGCAAATCAAAGCGACGCCGCAAACGCCAAACCTCGATCTGTTATGGACCTTGCTCGGGGTGCCCAATGACCCGTTGACGCAGCCGTTCGATGACCGTGCGCCCCTGGCCGCGATTCGCATCGCGATCACCGCCAAACCGGGCGCCGCCGCGGCGCCTAGTGGGCCCAGCGCCCCTAGTGCTCCGAAAAATTAGGTTCGCGCTTCTCGAAAAACGCCCGCACGCCTTCCACGCAATCCTGGGTTTCGAGAGTCATCTCCTGCGCGCTGCGTTCCGCGCGCAATTGTTCCTGCAGCGAATTGTCAAACGTCGAGGCATGCAGGGTGCGAATTTGCCCGAGTACCGCACAGGGCCCGGTGGCCAGCCGATGCGCCACGGCTTGCGCGCGTGCGAGAAGTTCGCCGGACGGAACCACCGCATAGGCCAGACCCCAATCAAGCGCCGTCTTGGCATCGATTCTTTCCGCGAGCATCAACGAAGACAGGGAGCGGCCCGCGCCAATGCGGCGCGCCAGGTGAAAGGTGATTCCCGCATCGGGCACCAGCCCTAAGCGTGCAAATGAGGGCAGGAAATAAGCGTTATCAGCGGCCATGATGATGTCGCTGGCGAGCGCGAGACTCATGCCGGCCCCCACCGCCGCGCCATTCACCGCCGCCACGATGGGGAATCTAAATCCGCTCAAGCGAAGAATCAGCGGATCCATGAAGCGGCGCATTTCGAAGTGCGCACGCTGGCGAGCCTCGGCCGTTTTCAAGTCGATGGAATGCAGGTCCAGTCCGCTGCAAAACACATCGTTGCTGCCGGTGATCACCACGGCTTTTGCGCCGCCCTCGCCTTTTTGGATTTGATCGAGCGCCAGATGAATTGCGCGGATGACGGTGATATCGATTGCGTTGCTGCATGCTGAACGCTGCAGCGCCAAAGTCGCGACTCCGTCGGATACCGTAAACGACAATGAATTCACTTGTCTGCCCTCCTATCCACCCTTAAGCCAGGCACCCCTATGGTTCTGATCATGCCCCCTACCCATCGACATCGCAAGGAGACCTCGCCCTTGCTGAACGGGCGACCGGCAAGCCTTCATATACGCATAGAGGGCTAATCTTTGGTCTGCTAACGGCAGGCGCGGCTGGATGGATTTGCGGCTCGAAGCGCCGTTGCGTGCGCCGGTTCGATCCCGCACTATCCGCGTTCCAAAATCCACCCCGTTTCCGGAGTTTACCGATGTCATCATTCAGCCGGCCGGCAGCCGGACGATTCATTATGTATAGCGCTCTGCTGGTCGGGTTGGCCGCACCCGCCGTTGCGCAACAGACACTGCCCAGCGAGATACCGGCGGCCTTCGTACCGCGCGTGGAGAGCTTCGACTACATCAAGCGTGAGGAAATGATTCCGATGCGCGATGGCGTCAAGCTCAAGACCGTCATCCTCATTCCACGCGGCGCGCATCGCGCCCCGATCCTCTTGAGCCGTACGCCGTATGGCGCCACCTCGCGCATCGCCAAAGATGTGAGCGCGCATTTGGATTCGCTGCTCGACAGCAACGATGTCGCGGATGATGCCGTACTCAACGGCGGCTACATCCGCGTGCTGCAGGATGTGCGCGGCAAACATGGGTCGGAA
>DATNKC010000171.1:0-3440 GCA_035603615.1 Steroidobacteraceae bacterium
AAGCGATCGGCAACCGCGCGATCGAGCCTCAAGCCATTGTTGCGCTGGTTACGCAGAATACCTCCCTGATCAGCGTGCTGGGTGAGGTCAATAGCCCGAGCCGGCTCGTGGCTAATGCCGCGGGTGAAAGAATTCTCGACGTCATTAGCCGTGCTGGAGGCATAAAAGATCAAGGCTATGAGTCCTGGGTCACGCTTGAGCGCAAGGGCAAGCGTGCGACCGTGCCGTTCGGCGCGCTCGTGTATGAGCCTGCCAACAACGTCTGGGTTCACCCGGAAGATTCGATTTACGTCTATCGCGAGCCTCAGGTGTTTTTGGCTTTCGGGGCGGCCGGGCAGCAAGGACAGTTTCCATTCAATATGTGGAAAATATCCATGACGCAGGCCATGGGGATGGCGGGTGGGCTGCTTGACGCCCAGGCCGAGCCGGCGGGGGTCTACGTTTATCGCCGCGAGCCGCGCGAATTGGCGGAGCGTCTGGGAGTTGATTGCTCCAAATTTGTAGGACCGACTGTACCGGTGGTCTACAACGTAGATTTCCGAGATCCTGCGGGCTTCTTCCTGGCCACCAAATTCGAGATGCGGGACAAGGACTTGCTGTTCGCGGCCAATGCCGCAACTGCTGATACCGCTAAACTCTTCCAGCTCATTAACCTGGTTGTTACGCCAGCTGAGAATGCTGCCTTCACCGCGAGCACTGCGCAGATCGTCAAGATCCAATCTGGCCAGTGATACTACCAAGGCGGCGATCAGGCCAACCGGCTATTGCCGAGCGCCTGAATTCCTTGGCCTCGACACTCGTGTCGCTGGTGAAGCCAGAAGTCAGTAAGCGCCTCGCCAATCCCCTAAGGACTCGGGCTTGACGTCTTTCGGAATCGCCAGGGCATGAGGTCTTCGATCTGGCTTTGCGGGTGGCCGTTGATGATTGCCGTGAGGGTTTCGGCGAGGTAAGCGACGGGGTTGATGTCGTTCAGCCTGCATGTGGCGACGATAGATGAGAGCTGCGCCCAATTTTCAGCGCCGATCTCGTGGCCGGCGAACAGCGCATTCTTTCTGGTCAGGCAGATCGGCCTGATGGCGTTTTCGACCGGGTTGGTGTCGAGTTCGAGGCGGCCATCATCGAGGAAGCGTGTGAGCCCCACCCAATGAGCGAGGCCATAACGGATGTCTTCGGCCAGCCTGGAGCCTGAGGAGATCATCGACAGCTGTTTTTCAAACCACGGTTTCAGGGCGGTTATGATCGGTGCAGAATGCTCCTGTCGCGCGGCCAGCCTCACCTGAGGCGATGCGCCACGTACCGTCGCCTCCACGGCATAGAGCGTGGCGATCTGCCGGACGGCAGCTTCGGCGATCGGGGATTTGGTATTGCGCACGAGCTTTACGAAGCGGCGACGCAAGTGACTCCAGCAATGCACCAACACCCATGGTCCTTGCGGTCGTTCGATACGCGTCAGCCGATCATAACCCTCATAGCCATCGCACTGCAGGAATCGCCCGCGGAAGCCCTTCAGGAATCGTTCGGCATGTTCGCCGCTTCGCCCCGGCGCGTAGCGGAACAGCACGATCGGCGGACCAGTGCCGCCATATCCGCGATCATCGGCAGCAATCGCCCAAAAGAACCCCTTCTTTGTCTGCCCGCGCCCCGGATCGAGAACCGGCGCCGTGGTTTCATCCATGAAGAGACGATCCGCTGTCGACAAATGCGCACACAAGCGGTCGGCGATCGGTTTCAGATGGAAGCAGGCTCTGCCTGTCCAATTACCCAGTGTCGCGCGATCCAGGTGAATGCCCTGGCGGGCGTAAATCTCGGATTGCCGGTAGAACGGCAAGTGATCGCCGAACTTCGAGACGATGATCTGAGCGATCAACGCCTCGGTCGGCAGGCCGCCGGGCACCACATGCTCGGGGGCATGCGCCTGCGCCACGGCCTCCGAACAGCGGCGGCAGGCGTATTTCGGACGACGCGTCACCAGCACGCGCAATTGCGCCGGGATCACGTCCAGCCGCTCGCTCACGTCCTCACCGATCTTCGCCATCTCGCCGCAGCCGCATGGGCACAGCGTGCTCTTCGGCTCGATAATCCGTTCCACCCTTGGCAAATGAGACGGCAACTGACCGCGATTGCGATTGGACGGACGAGCCGCACCGTCGGATTTGCCTTTGATGATCGCCGCCGCTTTCTCCTGGGCGGCATCGAGCACGCCCTGGGCGACCTCCACGTCTTCCAGCGGCAAATGATATTGATCAGGCCGCAACTTCTCGGATTTCGCTCCGAACTTCTCCCGGCGCATGTCGACGATGATACTCTCCAGCCGCCGCCGAGCCTCCTCCGACTCGGCAAGCGCCGCATGCGTCTGCGCCAATTGCCCCTTCAGGCGCTCATTCTCATCGCGGAGGACAGCGATATCCATGTGCTTTTCAAGCACGTGCCTTGCCTCTGCGCCATGCGTCGCGCAGAGCCTGAGTCACTGTGCCGCAGTGATAATTCTATCCCGCAAGCTGCGGCCGGCGGCTGCCTTCAGGACGAACAAGGCGCCAATCCAATCCCTCGAACAAGGCCGCGAACATGGCAGGCGATATCCGCATCACGCCGTCGCTCACCTGGGGCCATACGAACTTGCAACCTTCCAGCCGCTTGTGCACCAGCACTAGTCCAGTCCGGTCCCAGACCAGAATCTTCACACGGTCAGCCCGTTTCGCGCGGAACACAAAGGCCGCCCCACTGAATGGATCAAGCCCGAACATCTGCTGCACCAATGCCGCAAGTCCATCATGACCTTTACGGAAGTCCACCGGGCGTGTCGCGATGTACACTTTCAGATCGGCTCCCGGCGTAATCATCGTGATGCACGCATCGCCATGATTACCCCAGCCAGATGGTCGATCTCGACTTCCGTCCGGATCACGACGTCGCCGACCAAGATCTCCAGCTTTGCCAACGCTGGCTGTACAGCTGCCCGCGGCTTCGGCATCTCATCCACAACCAACGGCGCAAACATCGCCGCCAGGCTATCAGGTAGTGACAGCCGTCCTCGCTGCAAACGGCGCCGCCAATCGTAAACCTGCCACCGCGTCACGCCATGCTTCCGGGCGACCGTCGCCACCTCTGCCCCGGGCACCAGGCTCTCCGCGGCGATCTTCGCCTTCTCCGCCGCCGAACGATTGCGACGCCCAGTTGGCCCCTCAATCACCTCAAGCCGACTGACGCGGCTCGCCTTCGAGACGTCCAATTGGACGTCCATTTTGCCGTCTACACCCATACCGACACCTCGTTGACCCGAGGCGAGATTCGCACGCTCCCATCACTCTCCGCACGAGGGGATCAGCTGAGCGCTTACCGCTGTTTAGGTAAACGAGCCATTCCTGACCACATTGGAGGTGAACGATGCCGGCTGATCAGTGTTAGCCACCGCAATGAAATCTGTGATTGTGAGCAATATT
>DATNKC010000172.1:0-3753 GCA_035603615.1 Steroidobacteraceae bacterium
TTGTCATCCGGCAAAACCCACGCGCAGGTCCCCCTTGCGGGTCCGAGCCGGTATGCGGCGCAAATAGCCGCCTGCCCGTTGCGATTCGTACTGGGTGACGACTTGACCCGAGCGAGTGCCGACCTGGCATTTGCGGATGGCGCCCGGCTCGTCGGCTGCTTGGATTTATTGCGAATGCCCGCGCCGCACTTTTGGATTGAGTGGAATGACGAGGTGCACCGACGCGTGATTCACGAGACGCGCTCGTCCGCCGAGTTCGATTCGGCTGCCACGGGACGAAAAGTGGGCATCATGCTGCGCGCCTCGGCCGACGGATTGACGGCCGTCGGGCGCACTTTCTGGGCGGACGCCGCGGCGGTTGAGCATGCTGCGGGGGATGAGCGCGCCGAGGTCACGCTTTCGCCGCTGGAAACGCATTTCGATCTGCGCGGCGAATTCGCGGATTCAAAAGGTGCCAATGACGTCCTGTCGGGCGGTTTCCTCGACGCCACGCACGGGGGCAACGCGGCTACCGCGTCCCTGCTTGACCAGGTTCGGTTTCGCTTCGAGGAGTCATGGGCCGCCTACTATCGAGACGCGGCGGACGATGCGGATTTCAAGCGTCGATTGATCACCGATTCAATCGTATCGATTGCCTGGGATGCACCCCTGGTGCTGGCTTTCCTATTGCTGCTGAGTGCAAAGGACGCCACGCGCCTGATGCCCGTGTCGCGCGCCGCCATCAATCGCAAACGGCTGGCGAACGGCCGCGCGCCGCTGCTCGATCACGTCGAAGTGAATGCGTCTCTTGATGCCGTATCCACGGCCGAATCGGCGGTGGACGGCAGCGGGCGCCAATCACCGCGCCTGCACCACGTCCGTGGCCATCTGGTACGGCGCGAAAATCGAGTCTTTTGGCGGGTACCGCACTTACGCGGCAGCGGCACCCGAGGCTCGGTTCGCTCCAGAACCGTTTGTCTGGCGTTTACCAGAAGGACGGAGCAGGAAGCGCGGGTTTAAAAACTCAAGGCCGAGCGCGCATGCCGTCCGTGGCGAAGGTCACGCCGCCCGCATAGTTTAGACGAATGGAGTCCAACACAGCGCGCTGCGACTCATCGACCGCCGGCGAAATATGGCTCAGCAACAGTGCTCCTGCGCCGACTTCTTTAGCAAGCTGGCCGATGGCGCGCGGCGGTGTATGCAAGGTGTAGAGAATGGCGGGCGAGCCGGGCGGATCGAGAACCACGGTGTTGAACACCAACAGGTCGGTGGACTTGGCGATGCTGCGCAAGGCAGGCAGGCCCTGTGCATCGATGTCACCCGAGAATGTGACGCTCTTGCCGGCATGTTCGATGCGATAAATCACCGAGGGTGCATCGCCATGATGCCCCGCAAGCGCGGTGACCCGTAAGCCGTCTCGTTTGAGAATTTCCAGCGTCGCGGCGTTTCCAAGCGGTGCGGCATGCTCGAAGGATGCGGGTATGTCATGCCCATGCAGGGTGATCGGCGCGGCGAAATCGTTCAAGTACGCGAAGGCACCCTTGGGTCCGAACAACAACTGCAAAAATTGGCGCGTGCCGGGAAAGTAGGCATCCTCACCCTTTCCGCGCGATCCGGTCGGACCCCACACGTTGAATACGATGGGACCCGAAGCGGAAACGGCCCGTGCTTTGAACAAACCAGGGATCTCGCCGACATGATCGATGTGCAAATGAGTGAGCAGCACGATGTCGGTGTCCGATAGCGAAGCCTTGGCTTCGCCTAGGCGCGCGAAGGATCCGGGACCCGCGTCGACGAGAATCCGCGCGTCGCCGTCAATGAAGATCAGATAACTCGATGCCGCGCGTCCCGCCGCACCAGGGCCGCCGGATCCCAGCACCAGTAGTTCGAGCGGGGCAGGCGCTTGCGCAAATAACAAGGAGCTTGAGCCGAGAAACAGCCAAATCGGAAGCGCTAAGCGGCGGATCATGACGCACATGGTGGCGCGTAATTGATAGCACAGATTGCGCGCCGGCGAGAAGCCCTTAGGATCGTTTGCCTTTTGCTGACCGCGCTGACACTCTTCTCGTCCTCAAGCAAAGTATAGGGAGCCGCCTCAATGTCCGCATTTAAAGTGAATTCAGCCGTGCGCAGCGTCGGGCAGCGAGGGCTATGCGGACTTGCAGCATCCCTCATCGGATTCTTGAGTTTTGCGATACCCTTGGCGGCTTACAGTGCAAATGCAAAAGCTCCCACTGCCCCCCTCAAGGTCTATATCTCAGTCGACATGGAAGGCATCGCCGGTGTCGTCACCGCAGACCAGTTGCTCCCCAGCGGATTTGAGTACGAGCGATTCCGACGCTTCATGACGGATGAAGCTGTGGCGGCGGTCCGCGGCGCCCAGGCGGCGGGCGCCACGGAGGTCGTGGTCAGCGATTCGCATGGTAACGGCGAGAGCCTGTTGATCGAGCTATTTCCGAAAGATGTCCGAATTGTGCGGTCGTGGCCGCGGCATGGCGAAATGATGGCGGGTCTCGATTCCACCTTTGCTGCTGCGCTGTTCGTCGGTTATCACGCCTCCACCACAAATCCAAAGGGTGTTCGCGCCCACACCATTTCGAGCGCACACTTTACGCGCGTTGCACTGAACGGCACCGCCGTCACCGAGGCAGAGTTGAACGCGGCGTATGCCGGCGCAATGGGCGTGCCGGTCGTCTTCGTCTCCGGAGACGATGTCGCGGTCAGCGAGGTCACGACGCGATTGGGGAAGATGGAATCGGTGATCACCAAAAAGAGCCTCGGATTTCACTCCGCGGAATCGCTCACGCCGGCCGCTGCGTGCGACAAGATCTATCAGGGCGCGCTCGTGGCCGTTTCGCATCGCGATCAGCGCAAGCCCTATGTTCTTCCCACCCCCATTACCTTGGACATTTCATTTAAAAACTACACCTCGGCGGAAATTGTGGCTTACCTGCGCTCGGTGGAGCGCACGGACGCTCATTCGATTCGCTTCGTGGGCCGCGACATGACGGAAGTCATGGATTTCATCGTTTTCCTGGACTACTACAATCCAGACATGACGCCATGACCGTTGTACGCGGAGCGCTTGCGCCACGTACTTGCCGGGAATCAGGCTCTGTGGAAATGGCGACACTCAAGCGAGTTGCCGTCATGGTGGTGGCGCTGTGCGCAGCGGTTGGTTGTAGTTTTTCTGACAATAGGAAGGAGGCGGAGCAACTGGCGGAAAAGTACTTCTCAACGATGCAAGGCGAGAACATTGAGCGCGTTCTTCCGCTTTATTCCACGCGATTTTATGCGGCCACTTCGCGAGCGGACTGGCTTGCCTTTCTTCAGAACCAGCGGGCTCGATGTGGTACGCCTAAGACCCATTCCCTCGTTACATGGAATGTGTTGAATATGTTCGGAACGAACGCGGGAACCACCACGACACTCGTGTACGACGTTCAATACTCAAACTGTCGAGTCTCGGAGAAGATGACCATCTTCAAGCCTTCCGGTGGGAAAATTCAGATTCAAGGGCATTTTTTGACGCCGAAGGCGGGGATACAGAATGACAACGGAGATTCGCAGCCGACGTTAAGAACGTAATCCATCTCCTAGCGTGCGGCCTCGAGTTGTTCTGCATGCGGTGCGACTCTGTGCGTATGAGATTCGATCTTGAGCGCGGCCAAGGATTTTCGGAGTTGTTCGCGTTCTGCAAACGTCGCAGTCCAGTAGTGGTTGTGGCATCTGCTGTAGAGGCGGATGGCTTTGCCGATCAGCAGGGCGTTGGCG
>DATNKC010000173.1:0-4944 GCA_035603615.1 Steroidobacteraceae bacterium
AGCGAAGTCTTACCCTCTTTGGCATACAGCTCCGCTTGCACATAGTGCGCTTTGGCGCTCGTAGGATGATCAGCCAGCACCTGAGTAATCATTTGCTGTGCCTGATCGAGATGGCCGCCGGCGGCCGCCTCATAAATTTGATTCATTGTCGGATCAGCAGCTTGCGCAAAGCTCGGCGACCCTAACGCGAAGGTCGCGCCTATGCTCAGCGCAGCAGCGGCGAGAACTAATTTCCGCATGGCAACCCCTCAATAGGTCGAATTGACCTTGTTGGATTAGATATGGGCGTTCAGGCGAAGTTCAACGCCGAAATCTTCAGATGTGGGCGACCGGTTGTAGGACGCCGCAAGCCGGGGCGGATGTGGCTGCGACTACAGCACGCCACGGCGCTTTTGATCGAGTTCAATGGACTCGAACAGCGCCTTGAAATTTCCCTCGCCAAAGCCGTCGTTGCCCTTGCGCTGAATGATTTCAAAAAAGATCGGGCCAATTGCATTCTTGGTGAAGATCTGCAAGAGGATGCCGCTCTTGTCGTTGCCGTCGATCAGAATCCCGCGGCGCTGAAGCTCGGGCACGGACTCACGATGGCCGGTGACCCGGGCATCGACCCCTTCGTAATAGGTCGCGGGCGTCTCCTGGAATTCGACGCCGCGGGCGCGCAGGGCGTCCACGGTCTTGTATATGTCGTCCGTGCCTAAGGCGATGTGCTGAATGCCTTCACCCTTGTACTCGTTCAAGTATTCTTCGATCTGACTCTTGTCGTCCTGGCTCTCATTGATGGGAATGCGAATCTTGCCGCACGGTGAGGTAAGCGCGCGGGAGAACAATCCGGTCTCCTTTCCCTCAATGCTGAAGTAGCGAATTTCCCTGAAGTTGAACAGTTTTTCATAGAAGCCGGCCCAGACGTTCATGTTGCCGCGCCGGACGTTGTGCGTGAGGTGATCGATGCGCAGCAACCCGACGGGCAGATGCGGTTCGGTATCGATGACGGGTATGAAGTCGACATCGTAAATGGTGCGCTCGCCGTAGCGATCGACCAAATAGATCAGGCTGCCGCCGATGCCCTCGATCGACGGAATATTGAGTTCCATGGGACCGGCGGTGACCGGCCCGGGTTTCGCGCCCAGATCCAAGGCGCGCGCATAGGCCAGGCGCGCATCGGCGACGCGAAACGCCATGGCGCAGGCGCAGGGCCCGTGAGCGCGCGCAAACCTCTGTGCAAAGCTGTCGTGTTCCGCGTTGATGATGAAATTGATGTCGCCTTGATTGTGCAGCGTCACGTTCTTGGAACGGTGGCGCGCGACCGCCGGCAAACCCATGCCTTCGAACAGCCGGCGCAGCAGTTCAGGATCGGGCGCGGCGTACTCGACGAATTCGAATCCGTCGGTGCGCATGGGATTCGTTACGCTGAGTTCGGCGTTCATGACGAGATGATGACTTTGCTCTGCGAGGAGATGGCGGTGCCGAACACGTAGTCCCAAATGTGCGTGGTGACGCCGAAGTTGCCGCGCTTGGGCGAGTGGTGGTGGCGCATGTGCCAGGCTCGCAGTTGGCTGAAATAGGCCGACGAGGCCTTGCGCGCGTGGTGGTGAATCACATGATGCACATAGCCATACCACCAATAGCCGGTCATCACGCCCACTGTCATGCCGTTCGCCACGTTGAAGCCCAACCACCACCAAAACGGCAGCAAGATGACACTGAGCCAGACGGTTACGCTGATCCAGGATGGCGTGCCGATCAAGGCCAGCGGCTCGCCGTGGTGCAGGCTGTGCATGGGAGAGAATACCGGCATCCAATGCAGTGCTATCCGGTGCAACGCGTATTCCAGCAAGGTCCAAAGGACCAGTCCCGCCAGGCACGCACCGAGCCATTCCCGGCCGCCATGCCAGGTAAACTGCTTGAAATTCACGGCTGTTAGCGCGACCACCGTGATCGGATAAACCACGAAATCGGAGTAATAGCTGAATTTGCTGAGTGCCATCGTTGCACCTCGCTCTTATGAATAGGCTATTTGACCACGAATCGGGCCAAATGTTAGCGGAAGAATACCTCCGCCGCACGGCCTTCTAGCCATCTTCGCTTGGTAGAATTTCCAAAGTATGCGAAAAACCTTCGTAATCGTAGGCGCCGGATTCTCTGGCACGGTGCTTGCCGCCAATCTGCTTCAGCGGCCGCCGGCGGACCGCGCCGACATCGTGCTCATCGAGCGCAGCAACGTCATGGGACGCGGCGTAGCCTACGCGGCGCACGAATTTCCCTATCTTCTGAACGTGCCCGCGGCCCGTTCGTCGGCCGATTCGCGCGATCCCCTGCAATTTCTGCGTTTCGCGCAAGCTCGACTGCCGAACGTCGACCGTGAGGACTTCCTGCCGCGCGCCCTGTATGGCGACTATCTGCAGGACCTGCTCCTGCGTGCGGAGCGCGAGGCGCCGCCGCAGGTGCGTCTGATCCGCGTATTCGGCGAAGTCACGGGCATTGCGCGCGGCGAAGGCGCCGCCCTGGCGGCCGAATTTGCCGACCGGGCGCCGATCCTTGGGGATGTCCTGATCCTCGCGCTAGGCAGTCCTTCGGCGCCCGTGCCTCACTGGGCGGAAAAACTGAACGGTCATGCCGCTTTCCGTCAAAACCCGCGGGATTTGCCCGAGACTTTAGGTTCGGAAAATTCGGTGCTCATCGTCGGCAACGGCTTGACGATGGCGGACGCGGCGTCGGTGTTGAGCCGCCACCCTGAGCGGGTGCCGACCCTGCACACGATTTCACGCCGCGGTCTGATGCCGAAAACCCAAGCGACCTTCCAGACGGGTGCTTTGCGCGGCAGAGGCGAGACCCTGCTGTCATTGGCGCACTCTCTAAGAGAGCTGCTGCGCGCCTGCCGCGACCTCGCGCGCGAGGTCGAGAAACTCGGGGGCGATTGGCGAGAGGCCATTACCTTCATCCGTGGTCTGGTGCCTGCCCTATGGCGGCGCATGCCGGACGCCGAGCGGCGGCGCTTCGTGCGGCATTTACAGGTGCATTGGGAGAGCTATCGGCACCGGCTGCCGCCGCAAATAACTGAGCGCTTGGAGAATCTTCGGCTCAGCGGCAAATTGCAGGTGCAGGCAGGCCGCATTCAAAACGTGGTTGCCATCGACCGCCGCCGCTTGGCGGTTACCTGGCGTCCCCGCGGCAGCAGTGCGACGGCGCAGCTCAGCGTGGACATGGTGGTCAACGCCACGGGCCCTAATTACAACATCGAACGTTCGACGGACCCACTGATCACTTCGCTGCGCGCCGCCGGGTTGGTGTCGCCAGACCCGTTGCGGCTCGGGTTGCGCACCGCGGGTTTTGGGGCCTGCGTGGATGTCCACGGCCGCGCGAGCGAGCGCCTGTTTTATCTGGGGCCGATGTTGCGGGCCGAGCACCTCGATGCGACCGCGGCTGCGGAGTTGTCGAATCACGCGCAGCAGCTCGCCACGCACCTCGCTGCGTGCGGCTAGATGAGCTTGCCGATCCCCGCCAGCAGGCGCTGCACTTCTTCCCGCGAGTTGTACATGGACATGCCGGTTCGCAGCAGGCCGCCGCGATTGTTCAAGCCCAGCACCTGCACGGTGCGTGCCGCGTAGAAGTCGCCGTCCCAAACGCAAATACCTTCTTTTCCCAAGGCAGTAGCCGCTTGCGCCGCGCTCGCCTTGTCCAAGGTGATCGAAACGGTGGGCGCGCGGGATTGCTGGCTGAAATCCGGGCCCCACACCTGCACCCCGCGCATCTCGCGCACCGAGTCGTGGTAGAACTTGGCCAGTCCATGTTCATAGGCGGCGATGCCGCTCATGGCATCCACCAGCCGCTCTCGCAAAGTTTGCCCCTGGCCCCAGGATGCGAGGTAGTCAACGGCTGCGCGCAGCGCATCGATGGCGGCATGGTTCAGCGTTCCGGTCTCGATGCGGTAGGGGGCGGCGGGATCTTGCACGCTCAAGCGCTCCGTGGGCAGTCGATCGAGCGCCCCCGGACGCGAGTACAGCACGCCGACGTGCGGCCCATAGAACTTGTAGCCCGAGCACAAGAGGAAATCCATGCCGAGGCTTTTTACGTCCAATGAAAAATGCGGCGCGTAATGAACGGCGTCGATCACGAGCAGCGCACCGACATCACGGGTTAGGCGGCGCGCCAACTTCACGTCATTGACCGTGCCCAAGGCATTGGACGAGGCGCCCAGCGCAAATACTTTGGTGCGCGCCGTGATCTTGGCCGCCATATCGTCCAAGTCGAGTACTCCGGAGGGCAGCAGGCGCACTTCTTGTACGATCATGCCGCGCTCTTGCAGCCGCAGCCAAGGGCCGCGATTGGCCTCGTGATCGAGTTGCGTGATGAGCACTTCGTCGCCCGCCTTCAGCGTATGGCCGATTGCAGCGCTCAAGGCATAGTTGAGCGTGGTCATGTTCTGGCCGAACGAAATGCAGTTGGCATTCTCGGCGCCAAAGAAAGCGGCGAGCGCTTCACGCGCCGCGGCTATGCGCCGATCGACCTCCTGGGAGGGCCAAAAATTGCCGCGCGTATTGACGTTGCAGGTTGCGTAGAAGTCGGCGAGGGCATCGATCACGGCTTGCGGGACCTGACTGCCGGCGGGTCCATCCAGATACGCCAGGTTCAATCCTTCGGGCTTGCGGGTCAGCGCTGGAAAATCCTTGCGGCAGCGAAGAGAGTGTTCGGGTGTGAATGGCATAGTAAAGTATGTCATGAAATTTTCTCCGCTGGTGGATCGAATCAAGGGCGAAAGTGTCGCGGCGTGGACCATCCACGGGCAGGCGCGCGAAGCGCAGTTGCGCGGCGAGGACGTGATCGTGCTCAGCATCGGCGATCCGGAATTGGAAATGCCGGCGCCTGTGCTCGAGCGCGCGATCGAAACGCTGCGGGCCGGCGATGTTCGCTATACACCGGCGGCCGGACGCCTGGCGCTGCGTACCG
>DATNKC010000174.1:0-26361 GCA_035603615.1 Steroidobacteraceae bacterium
TCGCGGCCGCCAGCTCCGCATCGTAGGCTTCAGCGAGGTCGCCGCTGAAATGCATGGTGTTGCGAACGACGTCCCATTCCCAGATCCGCACCCCCGCGTTTCGCGTGAGCTGCTCCAATCCATTGAATGCCGTGCCGTGCGGGGCTGCGGGGTGAACATTGGCCAGCGCCGCGCCCACCCCGGCGAACCATCTCGAGGTGCCGATTGCAAAGTGCCGCAGCCGCGCAAAAGCCTGTGATTTCAAAGAAATGATGGGCGCTCCGGGACCTTGGGATTCTGGGACTGTCCTACGTCTCATATCGGCGCGGGAGGGGGCGTCTTTAGCGATTCCAGGGAGCCAAACGCGCCGGCCGTCACATGTGCGCGGAATTTGCCCTGAATTGGCGCGCGGAATGACTGAAAAACCGGTGCCGCCTGAGTGGCGGCACCGGCCTGCATAGGCGCCAATCTATCGACTATTACCGATTACTTGAGTATTGCCTGGTACGTCCAGGCGTGGGACAAGCCGCGCACATCCGGAACCGCCGCCACCGCCGCCGCTCCCGTACCTGCCGCTTGTTGGATCATACCGACGACGATCAAGTCGTTGACGGGATCGATCCAAAACCACGTACCGGCCGCGCCACCCCACCAATACGAGCCCTTGCCGTAGTAGCCGCCGGCCGCCACCGGATCGGTATAAATCGCGAAGTCCAAACCGAACCCGGCGCCGGGCGCAAGAATCGGCACGTTCGGGGCCAGCACATTGGTATGCATCAGCTCGACCGTCAGCGGCGAGAGGATTCTGACGCCGTCCAACTGACCGCCGTTCAACAGCATTTGGCAGAATCGCATGTAGTCGCTGGCCGTCGATACCAAGCCGCCGCCGCCGGAGGAGAGCGCGGGTTTCGCCGTAAAATCGTGATTCAATCCTTCGCGTACGCCCACCGCATGCAGTTTTCCGTCGTTGTCGTAATTATAGAATTCTGCGAATCGGTTCAGCTTTTCCTTCGGCACGTAAAAGCCGGTGTCGCTCATACCGAGGGGTTTGAAAATTCTCTTGTCCAAGAATTCCTCGAAGGGCATGCCGGAGAGTTTTTGGACGATGTAGCCCTGAATGTCGACCGAGATGCTGTAATGCCATTCGGTGCCGGGTTGTGAATTCAAAGGCAACTTGGCAACGCGCTTGATGAACTCATCCAGCGTGTTGTTGGGATTCAGCAGGTCCGCTTCGATCTGCAATTTATCGACCGCCGTTTGACTAAAAAACCCATAGGTGAAGCCGCCGGAGTGCGACATCAGCTCTCGCATGGTCACGGGATGGTTTTGATCCTTCATGACCACGTTGCCGTTGGGGTCGGTCGCGTAGACCTTCAATTTGGCGAACTCCGGAATGTACTTCGCCACCGGATCATTCAGCTGCCACTTTCCTTCCTCGAACAACATCATCATCGCGACGCCGGTGATCGGCTTGCTCATCGAATAGATCCGGAAAATGCTGTCCTTCTGCATCGGCGCATTCGCCGCGATATCGCGTTTGCCCGCCGCATCGAATTCCACCACTTTGCCATGGCGCGAAACCATGGTGACCACGCCGGCCAGGCGGCCGCTGTCCACGAGCTCTTTCATGCCGGCGCTCAAGCGAGCGAGGCGCTCCGCCGACATGCCTTCGCTCTCTGCGCTGGCTGTGGGCAGGTCATGTACCGCCGCCATCGCTGGCGAAACGGTGAGGGCGGCCAAAGAGGCTATGGCCAGTAAACGCGGAAGGTGCATGCGAGGACTCCCTGTTAAGTGTTATTCAGAAAATTGGAAGCACAGTGTAAGCCAACGCTCAATACTCGCACAGGCGCCTACGTTCGCTCCAGTATCCAGCCCGACATGAGATCGAACAGCGCGGTGCGTGCGGCCTCGTCTTCGTTGTGGACTTCGTGAAGCAGCTTCGGATAGATCACGAGTCGCTTGTCGCGGGAACCGAGCGTGTCGATGAGCGTCCGCGAACCGCTGATCGGGCAAACCTTATCCGCCTCGCCGTGCACCGCCAGCCACGGCAGCGTGATCTTAGGGGCGTTTGCGCGGCACACCCGGCAGGCCGCCGCAAATCCATAGAGCAGTCTTAAGCTGGCCGTGCGCGGTACCAACGGATCGCTCATATGGCGGCGTTGTTCCTCCGGGTCCTGCATGAGCGCGGTGGCGTCAATGCCGAGGCTGATTCTAAGACGGGGTGCCAGTGCGGATGCCATCCGCAGAACGGCGCCGGCGAGGCCATCCAATTTCGGCATGGCATCGAGCGCGCAACCGGTCGTGATGAAGCCCCGGGCCCACACCAGGTCCGGGGCGGCAAGCAGAACCACGACCGATCCCATGCTGTGCCCCCAAACAAACAGGGGCAACTCCGCGAATCGTTGCTGCACGCTCTCACCGATCAACCTTAAGTCGGCGGCGAACTCCGCGAAATCCGCGATGTGCGTGCGCGTGCCGGGGCTTTCCCCGTGCCCGCGCTGGTCATAGACGAAGGTGGCAATATTCTTGCGCGCCAGCGCTTCCGCCACGTGCCGGTAACGGGCGCCATGTTCAGCGATTCCGTGCACGATGATCAGACCCGCCTTCGCGTCGCGCGGGACGATCTCATAGCCGGGAAAGCGTGTTCCGATCATGGACTGACCTCCGCCACGGATCTGGGTTGCGACTGGGTGAGGAGCCAGATCCCCGCCAAAACCAGGACGGTCCCCGCCGCAATCCACGCTGTGAACGGCTCACCGAGCAGGATGACCGCCATCAGGATGGTCGATAGCGGGCCAATGGTGCCGGCTTGCGCGGTCTGCGAGGCGCCGATCCGCTCGACGGCCATCATGACCATCACCACGGGCGCAAACGTACAGAGGGTTGCGTTAAGAACCGAGAGCCATAGCACGGCGGCCGGTACGGCCATGCTGCTGATCGGCCTCAGCAACAAGAATTGCGCAATGCAAATGAGGCAGGCCACCGTGGTCGCCAACCCAGTCAGCCGCAGCGCGCCAAGCCGCTGCACTTCCTCGCCGCTGTACGACAGATAAATGGCATAGCTTACGGCGCTGCCGAAAACCAGCGTCGCGCCCAGCGGCACATCGGTTCCCTGCATGGACATCTCGCGTCCGAATACGCACAGCACGCCACAATAGCTGACTGCCAGGGCGAGAATTTGGGCGCGCGTCACCGGCTTGCGGAACAAGAAGGCGCCGAAGGCCAGTACCAGCGTCGGATTGAGATACAGAATCAGCCGTTCCAAACTCGCGCTGATATAGCGCAACCCCGCGAAATCGAGAAAGCTCGACAGGTAGTAGCCGCAAAAGCCCAGGCCAAGCACGGTCCGCGCGTCGCGCCACGTCAGCGACGGCTTGCCCCGTCCAGCCCACCAGGCCAGCAATACAAACATGGGCAGCGCGAACAACATCCTGTACATGATGAGCGTGACGGCATCGACGCCATAGCGATAGGCCAATTTGACGATGATGGCCTTGCCGGAAAAGCCGACGGCACCCAGAGCCGCCAGGATGAGGCCTTGCCGCCGCGAATTCGCCAGGGTCTTAGGAGTGGAAGAGAACGCGCTCACGAAGCGAATTCTACGGTTTCGCTGACGAGCGCGGCTCGATTCTTCTCACCCTCCCTGGTTGGGGTCGGAAAACTCCGGATTTTCGACGAACCCGCGGTCCGTCAGGCTTTGCAGAAACTCCGTAAGATCTGCGCGCTCCGTTTGCGACAGCGCGAAGGGGCGGACCCGGGAGTCCTGCAGAGGATTCCGGTGACCGCCGCGCACATAGTGGTCCAGCACCGCATCAAGCGTCGGCAAACTTCCGTCGTGCATGTACGGAGCGGTGAGCGCCACATTGCGCAAGGTGGGAACCTTGAACTTGCCCATGTCGGCGGCGCGATGCGTCACCTCAATCAACCCGCGATCGCTCGACGGGTAAGCACCGCGCCCGTCCAGATCGTAAAGGCCCGTATTGGCGAACAGCGCAGGCGCGAGTGCATGGCCTTCGTAAACAATCGCTCCACTGAAGTTGATCCCCGAGTGGCACTGGCTACAGCCGACCCGTGCCGAATAAAAAAGCGCCATGCCGCGCTTGGCGGACGCCGACACGGCGGTTTGGTCATCGTCAAAGACGTAGCGGTCGAACGGTGACCGGCCGGAGATGAGGGTCCGCTCGAATGCCGCGATGGCCTCGATGATGTGCTCGATGGAAAGCCTCTCAGGCTGGCCCGGAAACGCCGCGGCGAATTGTCTGCGGTAGTCTGCGTCGGCAGTCAGAGCCTCTACGGCTGCTGCACCGTTGCGTTTGAGACCCATCTCCACGGGATGTTCGTTGAACAGCGGCTGGCGCATTTGCGCTTCGAGTGAGCGCACTTTGTCGCTGCTCCAGGTGAAGGCCGGATTGTAGGCGACGTTGGTGAGACTCATGGCGCCGCGCCTCACGCTCTCACCCGTGGCTCCTTGCGCGTGCGCCCGGCCGTCGGTGAAGGCAAGCTGCGGCCGATGACAACTCGCGCACGAGTAGCGGCCGGATGATGACAGGCGGGTTTCGAAGAACAGCCGCCGACCCAGCGCGACCTTCGCGGCGGACATCGGGTTATCGAGTGGCACCGCGGGCGGCGGGAATCCCGGGGGCAGGTGCCACTCGTAGTTGGCGGCGGCAGTACCGTCGGCGGCGCATGCGGCATGAATCGCCGCACACGCCACCAGTAGGGCGAGGGCCAGGATGGCCCGAGTCAACAAATCGCGATTAATGCAGATCCGGTCTCCAGGGCTGCGCTGCGCCGATTGCCAGCGACGCCGTTTGCGCGGCGATGCCGGTGCGTTCATCCATCCACTTTGTAAAGGCCTCGACGTCGGCCGAGGACAAGCCTTGAGAGTCTTGGCGGCGCGCGTCAGCCCAGTGGTGCATCGCGACCATCAATTCATCGGCCAGCGGCCTTGATCCGCTGAACAGCGCCATGTAGGCGCCCTTGGCCTCTTCGATCTGATTCAAGCCTAAATAAGCTTCACCGCGATACTCGATTGCGTCGGGAAAGTTGGGATTGATTTCCAGCGCCTTGGCGTAGGAGGACAACGCATCCTCATAATTGCCCAGGTGGCGGTTCGCAAAGCCGAGGTAGTTCCAGGCCTGATACATTTTCGGATCCGCGCCGACGGCCTCAATGAAAGATGCCAATGAGTCGCGATATGCCTTCTGGGCCTTGTCATGCGCCTTCGCGGCCTTTTCCGGCGTCGATGCCTTGGCTGAGTCCGCGTCGTAGTCTTGCGCTCTCTTGATATCGCGGACGCCGGTGTTGTAGGCGCTCTTTGCCGCATCCGCCGCGTTGCGCGGTGTGGCCGTTACCATTCCCGAAGGACCGGACGAACCGCTGCCGTGCGCCAATACCGCCCCTGTGGGCGCAGCCGCCATGGCGGCGCTGAATGCCAAAATACCGAGAAAGCTTCGCATAACAACCCCCGTTTGCATGGCCGAATTGCCCTTGCCGGTTGTGAGTACCGGAGAGATTCAAGTAGGTTTAAGTCGGATTCTTTTTGTCCTATTGCGGCCCAATGAGTTCAGCAGATGGATGGGGCAGGGCGGAGACCTGTTCGGCGGTGACTTCGGCTTTGTACGCGTTGCCAAAATGACTGCGCACATAGTTGACCACATCCGCGATCTGCGCATCGCTCAAGTGCGCCGGCCCCGAATCCATGCCGCGGCCGGCAGGGAATCCGAATGGCGGCATGCCATTGCGCCCATCCAGCACGGTCAGCGCCACAAACGCCCAAGACCCAAATTTCTTATTCCCGGCAAGTCTAGGATAGGCCCCGGCACCCGCGGCACCCACGCCTCCCGGCATGTGACATCCCTGACAGATGTGATCATAAATTTGTTCGCCGTTGAGCGAACCCAAGTTTGTCCGCGAAGTAAACAAGGGGCTGTCCGCATAAGCGCTCAACACGCCGATGAAGAGCAGCGCAGCCCCGAGTGCAAGGCCCGGCGCAGCCTTCCTCATGCTCTTGCTCCTTGTCCGACGGCGCGCTGGTGAAGCCGGCCGATGGCATCGAGCGCCGAGGTGACCGCTCCTTCCTGCCATCCGCCAATAAACGATGCGTGCTCGCCCGCGAGCGCAATTCGCCCGTCGATCTGGCACAGGTTGTCGTAGTGCTTGGCGCGCGTCGCGGTGGTCCACATGCCAAAGCAGCCGAGGCTGAAAGGGGCGCGATGCCACGCGACGGCAACGCCATTCTCGAATTCCTTGTGGTATTGCGGGTGGATTTGGCTGCCGTAGTCGACCACCTTTTGCACGCGCTCCGGCGGAGTCATGGCGGTAAATTCCATTGCTTTCAGCCCCCAGATATAGGCGCCCAGCAGCACGCCTTTGCCGCCGCTCTGAAAACCGGAGTTGGGGTAGCCGATATTGTTGATCGGCAAGTCGGTATAAGTGATGCCCCCATAAATTTTTTCGTCTTCTTCCCAGAAGCGGCGCTTGAATTGCAATCCGGCCTTGATCGCCGAGGTATAGGGAACCGCTGAAATCGCTGAGGCCATGTCTTGGCCGACGTTCATCGAGATCTGCGCCAGAATGGGCAGCGGAATGGTGCACAGACACCAGTCGGCGCGGGCGGTTTGCGGCGCAGCCGGGCTGCGGGCGTCGGTGAACGTGACGGTGACCCCGCGATCATCCTGGTGGATATCCGTTACCTTGGCGTTGTAGCGAACCAGGGGTCCTAACTCTTTGCCGAATGCCTCACCGATGCGGCCCATGCCGCCCGCGGGTTGAAACAGTGCCGTCTGCATAGCCAAGCCATCGCCGTTGGCGACGCCCGACCACAGACCGGAATCGAGAATGTCGTGAAGTGCGATGGGCTTTGAAGGAATGGGTCGCGCGCTCAAGCCACCGCCGGGATTTTTTTCATAGCCGCGCCGCTCGCTGCTCGCGTCGCTCGATACGTAGGTGTAATTGCTGTCGAGCGCTCCCCAGCGGCGCAGCGACTCGAGCAGCATTTCCTGGTCTTCCTTGGTGACCGAGGCATCGAGCGAATGCTGCTGCGTAGCTTTGGCCAACAGTTCTGCGACGTGTCCTTGATAGTCGGCTTTGACCTCCCGGTAGCGCTGCGGCTTGCCGCCAAATGCGCTGCTACTGTGCAGGTACGCGTTGTAATTGACCTGGAAAAACGGCTCCAGGGGAATCCCCAAAAGCTTCGTGTAATGCATCATGCCGTGATGGTGATAAGGAATTCGCCACGGGCCCGGATTGATGTACAAATCCTTGTCGAATTCGCACTGTTGGGTATGGCCGCCAAGCTCCGTGTAGCGATCGCCGCCACGCAGCGTCCAGTTTCGACCGCCCGCCCTGGCGTTGTACTCGAGCACTTGAACTTGGTAACCCGCGTTGCGCAACTCGTACGCGGCGGTCATGCCCGCCATGCCGGCGCCTAAAATCACGACCGAGGCGCCGCGCGGCGCGCCCTGCAGATCAATCGGACCCTGATAAGGCGATTCGGCGGCAAACCCTAAGGTGCTCATCGCCTGGTACATCGCGGAACCGCCCGCGGCGGCGCCGATCATGCGCAGCAGTTGGCGCCGGCTCAATGAACTCGAACCTTCCCCATTCTCCATAGCGTCCCCGTGTCAAGGCGCCGTTTCCCTTGCGCTCAATATTACATGAGCCGGCACGCCGCGCCTCAATCGTGATCCGGCTCTTAAACGCATGAGTTGAACTGCCGTCGAGCTGGCAAGTCTTATACAATGTGGCCGTCATTATTGTGGGCCTGGAAATCACGGGTGCTCTCATGCAAAAGCTGAACAAGATCCGTTTACTCTCCCTCGCGGTATGTGCAAGTGTTGCGTTAGCCTCGAGCGCACCGGCCTTCGCGCAGCATGCCGGCGGCGGTCACTTTGGCGGCGGCGGTCACTTTGCCGGCGGCGGGTACCGCGGCGGTTACGGCGGATGGCATGGCGGCTACGGCGGATGGCGCGGCGGGTATGGGTATGGCTGGCGCGGCGGCTTTTGGGGGCCCTGGGGCTGGGGTTGGGGCGGCGTAGGGCTCGGCCTTTATTTCGCAACGCTTCCTTATTATTACTCGACGTATTGGTGGGGCGGCGTTCCTTACTATTACGCCGACAACACGTATTACCGCTGGGATGCCGGCGTGGGCCAGTATGAAACAGTCGCCCCGCCTGCTGGGCTTCAGAATCAGGGTGGTGGGACGGAGCCGGCGGCCTCGCCGGACCTGATTGCCTATCCGAAGAATGGTCAGACCCCGGAGCAGTCGGGTAAGGATAAATTCGAGTGTTACCGCTGGGCGGTGGGTCAAACAGGCTTCGATCCGACTCAGCCTGGGGGCGGGGCGGCGCCCGGTAATCGATCCAATTACCTGCGGGCTCAAGCTGCGTGCCTTGAAGGGCGCGGCTACAGCGTCAAATAAGCAAACCTGCATCGCGGTAGCCTCAAGGCCCTTTCCGGGCTTTGAGGCGCGATAGCGCGCTTTTCTTCGACAGATGCCCCGTTGCCGTGGCAAAATACCCGGCTTTTGACCCGGCCCTTAGAGGCCCCCTTTTAAGCAACTTCACGGAATTTTCGCTATGGCCCGTACTACCCCGCTTTCCGATATCCGCAATATCGGCATCATCGCCCACGTCGACGCCGGCAAGACCACGACGACGGAGCGCATCCTGTATTACACGGGACGTAAGCACACCATTATCGATATTCACGATACGAAGGATCTGAAAACTTCGACGACAACCGATTACCTGGAGCAGGAACAGAAGCGCGGCATCACGATTCAAAGCGCCGCCGTGTCCGCCTTCTGGCGCGACAAGAAAATCAATTTGATCGACACGCCGGGACACGTTGATTTCACGATCGAAGTCAATCGCTCGCTGCGCGTGCTTGACGGCGCGGTCGTGGTGTTCGACGGCGTCGCGGGGGTCGAGCCGCAATCCGAAACCAATTGGCGCCTGGCCGATAACTACGATGTTCCGCGTATTTGCTACGTGAATAAAATGGATCGCAGCGGCGCCAACTTCTTGCGCTGCGTTGACATGATCAAAAAGCGTCTGGGTGCCAGGCCGCTGCCGGTGCAGATTCCGATCGGCTCGGAAGACAACTTCAAGGGCATGGTCGATCTGGTGGAAATGAAGGCGCTGGTCTGGGATTCCGACGACAAGGATGCCGAGTGGCAGTCGCTGGAGGTGACGCCGGACCTGGCGGACAAATTACACATCACCGTGCCGAGCGACCGCAAGCTGCTGGCGGATGTAAACAAATTCCGCACCGAATTGGTCGATACCTGCCTCGAGCAGGACGATGAGGCGATGGAAGCCTTTCTCACGCACGGCACGGTACCGTCGGGCGACATTTTGCGCGCCTGTTTGCGCAAGGGAACACTGAACTCGGCCTTCACGCCGGTGCTTTGCGGCTCGTCGTACAAGAACAAGGGTGTGCAGCAAGTGCTGGATGCCGTCGTGGACTACCTGCCGGCACCGACCGACGTGGCCTCGATCAAGACCGTCGATGCGGACGGCCATCCGATCGGCGAGCGCAAGACTTCGGACGATGAGCCGTTCTCGGCGCTGGCTTTTAAAGTCATCAACGATATTTACGGTGCGCTCACCTTTATCCGCGTTTACTCGGGCGTTCTGACCAAGGGCGCCTCGGTCATGAACTCGACCCGCGGCAAGCGCGAGAAAATCGGGCGCATGGTCGAAATGTTCGCCAAGGAAGCCAATCCGGTCGAAGAGGCGCGTGCCGGCGACATCATTGCCCTGGTCTCCCTGGCGGACACGGAAACCGGCGACACGCTGTGCGACGCGGCGAATGAGGTCGTGCTGGAACGCATGCGATTCCCGGAACCGGTCATCAGCGTGTCGGTCAAGGCCAAGGTCAAGGCCGAACAGGAGAAATTCGGCAGCGCGTTGGGCAAGATGGTCCGCGCCGATCCTTCGCTGCATTTGGAAACGGACCGCGAGACCGGCCAGACCATTTTGCGCGGCATGGGTGAATTGCACTTGGAGGTGACGCTCGATCGCATGCGCACCGAGTTCGGCGTCGAAGGCATCATGGGCGAACCCCAGGTGGCATACCGCGAAACCATCACCAAAAAGATCACCGAACAATACATTCACAAGAAGCAGACCGGCGGCTCCGGGCAATTCGCCGAGGTGTGGATCGTGTTCGAGCCGCTGCCGCGCAGTACTGGCTTCGAATTCGTCGACGAGACCGTCGGCGGTTCGGTGCCGCGCGAGTTCGTGCCCTCGGTTGAGAAGGGTCTCAAGGTGCAAAAGGAAGATGGCGTCCTGGCGCACTATCCGACCGTGGACTTCAAGGCGACCTTGATCGATGGCAGCTTCCATGACGTCGACTCCAATGCGATGACTTTCGAAATCGCGGCCAAGGCGGCATTTCGCGAGGGTATCCGCAAGGCTGCGCCGATATTGCTCGAGCCGGTCATGAAGGTGGAAACCGTGACGCCAGGAGACTATCTGGGCGATGTCATCGGCGATATCAATCGTCGGCGCGGCTCCGTGCAGGACCAGCTGGAGCGCGGCACCAATATTGCCGTGGTCGCGATCGTGCCGCTCTCGGAGATGTTCGGCTACATCGGACAGTTGCGCGGCATGACCAGCGGCCGTGCGTCGTACACGATGGAGTTCTCGCATTACGAGCCGGTTCCTCGCAACGTGGCGGACGAAGTCATCGCGGAAGTGGCGAAGGCCAAGGCGGCCCTGACGGCATAAGTCTCGCGGAGCGGTAAATTTGTGCTTTACAGCAGTGGAGTCACAGTTTATCTTCCGCGACGTTATAGGCAACAAGGTAGAGCTTGTGAGTTGTTGTTCGAGTGGTAATCAGCGCCGTATCAGGCGCGTTCTGGCTCGATAACGCTTAAGGTTCGCCGTTAGCGTCGTCCTGCCTTAAACGCGCGGGACGATTTCCACACTTACTAGCTGGCTTCGCCAGATCGGATCGATTGGGGGTTCACGTCTGCTGAATCGCCCTTGATCCGCTTGTGTTCGCATCAACCGCAAGTCGTGCCTCTTTGGAGAGCGACGATGGTCAATTTGCTGAAAAGCTTTACGGACGACCCCCGAGTCAAGCAATTGGGGCCGGGACTCATTACGGGCGCGGCGGATGACGATCCGAGCGGCATTGCCACCTACAGCCAAGCCGGCGCGCAGTTTGGCTATAACATGCTGTGGACGGTGCTGTTCACCTATCCCTTGATGGTCGGCATTCAGATGGTCAGCGCGCGTCTCGGCTTCATCACGGGCAAAGGCCTGGCTGCGAACGTCAAAGCGGTCTTTCCGCGGCCCGTGCTGTATACCATCGTCGGATTCTTGCTGATCGCCAATACCATCAATATCGCAGCGGACATCGCCGCGATGGGCGAAGCATTGCGCCTGCTGGTGGGCGGCTCCGCACACCTGTACACGGTGTGTTTCGGCGTGCTGTGCCTTGTCTTGCAGGTATACCTGAGCTACGAAACCTATGTTCGCTACTTGAAGTGGCTGACCTTGGCGCTGCTGTCCTATGTCGCCGTGATTTTCACCATCCACGTGCATTGGGGCGCGGTTATCAGCGAAATGGTGTTGCCGCGGCTGGTCCTGAACCACGACACCATTACCATGGTCGTGGCGGTATTCGGCACCACCATCAGTCCCTATCTCTTCTTCTGGCAGGCCGCGCAGGAGATGGAGGATCTGCGGTCAGCCGGTGTGCGAAATGGCGGCGACGCCACGCTTCCGCATACCTCGGAGGTCGCGCGGCGGCATATGCGCCGCATTCGCTGGGATACCTATGTCGGCATGGGGTTTTCAAATCTGATCGCCTTTTTCATCATCTTGAGCACCGCGGCTACATTGCATCTCGCGGGCACCGTCGATATTCAAACATCCGCGCAGGCGGCCGAGGCGCTGCGTCCGTTGGGAGGTCCGACGGCGTTCTTGTTGTTCAGCTTGGGAATCATCGGTACCGGCATGCTGGCCATCCCCGTGCTGGCGGGCTCGGCCGCTTATGCGGTCGCGGAGAGCTTTGACTGGCAGTCCGGCATGGACAGAAAGCTGCCCGAGGCCTTGGGCTTCTACGGCATCGTCGGCATCGCCACCATCGGCGGGGTCGCCTTGACCTTTACACACTTGGATCCGGTGCGCGCGCTGGTGTGGAGTGCGGAGATCAACGGCATCATCGCCGTGCCGATCATGGCGGTCATGATGATTCTCGCTTCGCGCAAGGATGTCATGGGTGACTTCGTCATCAGGCCGCGGCTGCGCCGTCTGGGATGGGCGGCAACCGGTGTCATGGCCGTCACCGTTGTCGCCATGGTGAGTACCAGTTAGACGGTCGAGGCCGCAGACCCTGTAGACTAGAGTTCCGTGACCGGCCCGAACGCTACAGATAATTCAGGTTCCACAGCCGCTGCGATGGCAACCGACGCGCGCAGCGACCGCCTAAATACCAAGGCGGCCGGCATCATTGGCCTGGCGGTCATGTGCAGCCGGCTGCTGGGCCTGGTGCGCGAGCAGATTTTCGCGGCGCTGTTTGGCGGCGGCATGGCGATGGATGCCTTCACCGCCGCGTTTCGCATTCCCAATTTACTGCGCGATCTTTTCGCCGAGGGCGCGTTGTCCACGGCCTTCGTGACGACCTTCAGCAAAACCATCGCGCGAGGCAGCGATGAGGATGCGTGGCGACTCGCAAACAAGGTGGCCACGATGACGGCCTCGGTGCTCGGTGTGCTGTGCGTCGTGGGCATGGTGTTCTCCCCTCAGTTGGTGGCACTGCTCGCGCCCGGGTTCGACCCCGAGAAGGCCGCGTTGACCGCGCAGCTCACGCGCATCATGTTTCCCTTCATCCTGCTGGTGTCGCTCGCCGCATTGGTGATGGGAATGCTGAATGCCAAGAATCGGTTTGGCATGCCGGCCATGGCGTCGAGCTTTTTCAACATCGGGTCCATCGTCGGCGGCGTGGTCCTGGGATTTTGGATTGATCCGCACTTCGGTCCCCGCGCACTGATTGGGCTGGCCTTCGCCACGCTGATCGGCGGCGGCCTGCAGCTTGCCGTGCAATTGCCTTCGCTCGCGCGCCTCGGTTATCGCTTCCGTCCAGATATTCATTGGCGCGATCCGGGAGTGAAAGCCATCTTGTTGTTGATGGGACCGGCGGTAATTGCCGCCAGCACCACCCAAGTCAACGTCCTGGTCAATTCCATGTTCGCATCGACGTTGGGCGATGGCGCCATTTTTTCGCTGGCCATTGCATTTCGATTGATGCAGCTGCCGTTGGGATTGTTTGGCGTCGCGTTGGGAACCGTGACGCTGCCGCTTTTGTCGCGCTTGGTGGTCGCCGGCAAAACGCCCGAATTTCGCAGTGAATTGGCGCGTGCGATCCGCTGGGGGCTGCTGCTCACGCTGCCCTCGATGCTGGGACTCATGCTGCTGGCGGAGCCGATCATTTCGGTGCTGTATCAGCATGGGAAATTCAATGCAGCGCAAGCAGCGCAGGCCGCAGGCGCGCTGCGCTTCTACGCCATCGGACTCGGCGGCTATGCGGCCTTGAAAGTGTTGGTGAATGCCTTCTATGCGATCGACCGGCGCAAGACACCGATGCTGGTGAGTTTCGTGGCTGTCGGCTTGAATCTGCTTTTCAATTGGATTTTCACATTTCGCTTGGGCTGGGCAGCTCAGGGCCTGGCTTTCTCCACCGGCTGCGTTGCGACGTTCAACTTCTTGCTGCTGTATTTCTTGATGCAGAAGCAATTGAAGGGACTCGAGTCGCGCCGTTTGCTCTTGATGTTGGCAAAGCTTGCACTGGCAGGCGTGCCCTTAGCTGCGGTGTGCGCGGCCTCATCCCACTGGCTGCTGGCCGATTGGCAGCACGAAGCGCTGTTGCCCAAAATCGCCGCCCTGCTTGCCACGGTGATCGCAGGTGCGGGCGTATTCGCCGCCAGCGGTATTTTGCTGCATATCGAAGAGCTCAAAGAGCTGCGCGACGCGTTCATGAGGCGGCTGAGGCGCGTCAGGACTTGAGCGGTTTCAAGACGGTTCGGCGCGGCGCTTTGGAATGTCGCTGCCGCGAATGACCGCGGGACGCTGCTTGAAAGAATTCAGCGCGCGCAGGACATGCGTGAATTCCGCAATACCCACGAGGTCGCCGGCATTGTAGAAGCCGATGAGATTGCTGACCCAGGGAAAGGTACTGATGTCGGCGATCCCGAAATCATCGCCCATGATCCAGGTCCCCTCGCCGAGACGCCGATCGAGCACCGCGAGTAGACGCTTTGCCTCCGCGACGTAGCGTTGCAGCGGACGCTTGTCCTCGTAGTCCTTGCCCGCGAACTTGTTGAAGAAACCCACCTGGCCGAACATCGGGCCGATGGCGGACATCTGAAACATCAGCCATTGAAGCGTCTCATAACGCCGCGGCGGTTCGCGCGGCATGAGGAGCCCACTCTTGTCCGCCAGATAAATGAGAATCGCGCCGGATTCGAATAATGCGAGAGGCGCGCCGCCCGGGCCATGGGGATCGAGAATGGCCGGTATTTTGCCGTTGGGGTTGAGTGAGAGAAATGCGGGTGACTTTTGGTCATTGGAGTCGAAACTGACCAGGTGCGGCTCATACGGCAGGCCGGTTTCTTCGAGCATGATCGAGACTTTCACGCCGTTGGGCGTCGGCAGCGAGTACAGCTGGATGCGATCGGGGTGCCGTGGGGGCCATTTTTGAGTGATGGGATAGGCAGAAAGCTCGTTCATCGCTTGCAACTCCGACTATTGTTAAATCGCCCCTCGCACTGCGCTCGCATCCGTCGAACTGCGCTGGCGAGCACGCGCTTAGGATCGGCTATGATAGCGGCGATCTCATCGATTAACCGGAGGGCGCCGCCATGAAGTTACAGCTGCCACAGTCAGTCTGGCCGATGCTATTGGCATGCGCGCTTTGCGCTACGGCGGCCAATGCGGTCCCCGTGTCGCGACTGGAAGTTCGCGTCGTTACCGGCGGCGCGGAACTGAGCGCGGGCAGCGATTTGGAATTGCGCATCTACGAGGCAGGCAAAAGCGTCAGGCGACTGCCGCTGGTGCACGGCGAGGCGTGGCTTCCTGACTCCACCCATCTCATTCCGGTCAGGCTGAACGATGCGCTCGATCCGCGCAACGTGGTTCGCTTCGCGCTTTACTACCGCGCCGGCAGCCCCTTGGCGCCCGCGTGGGAAGTTGTGTCCGCGGATGTGGAAATTCCCTCAGGTCGGGATGCGCCGCAACTGTTGCTCGATGCGACCCTGTCCGGGACGATCGCCAAGCAAGGTGAACTTGCGACGGTCGAGCGCGATCAGGCAACCATGGCGTGCAACAGCGATGCTGATTGTGATGACCATCGGGCCTGCAACGGAAAAGAACGCTGCGCCCCGCACACCGCCGGCGCTGATGCGCGCGGCTGCGTCAAGGGTACGCCGGTGGTCTGTCCGGTGAATCAGGTATGCGGCGAGGGCGTGGGCTGCCACGGCACGGATACGCTCAAGAAGTTCTCCTCGGACCCTAACGCACCGCCGAAGTCGTAGCCCAAAGAATGGCGCCGGCGAATGCCGGTGCGCCCCACGGAAGATTGGCCGCGCGATGTCTGCGGCTGTTAGCATCTGTTTCGATGAATCCACTCCTTTCGATCGATTTGCGTAGCGACACCGTGACGCGGCCCACTTCCGGGATGCGCGCCGCCATGGCGGCCGCGGAAGTCGGGGACGACGTTTTTGGCGATGATCCGACCGTCAATCGTCTGCAGTCCGTCGTTGCAGAACGATTCGGATTCGAAGGCGCCTTGTTCTTTCCGACCGGTACCCAGAGCAATCTCGCGGCATTGATGGCGCATTGCGGCCGCGGCGATGAATTCCTCGTGGGACAGGAAGCGCACACTTATAAGTACGAGCAGGGCGGCGCCGCGGTGCTCGGCAGTATCCAACCACAGCCTTTGGAACACGAAGCGCACGGCGGGATTTCCATTGAACGCATCGCCGCTGCGATCAAATCAGATGACTACCATTTTGCGCGCACCCGATTGCTGGCACTGGAAAATACCATCGGCGGCCGAGTGCTGCCTTCGGACTATCAGCGTGAAGCGACGGAATTTGCGCATTCGCGCGGACTCGCCACCCACTTGGATGGCGCACGCATCTTCAATGTCATGGTGAAACGGAATGTCGATGGACCTACGGCGGTCGCGGGTTTCGACTCGGTGTCGGTTTGTCTGTCCAAGGGGCTGGGAGCGCCCGCCGGTTCGATTTTGCTGGGCACCCGAACGCTCATCGACGCAGCCCGGCGCTGGCGCAAGGCGTTGGGGGGCGGAATGCGCCAGGCCGGCGTGCTCGCGGCGGCCGGGCTGTACGCCTTGGAACATCATGTGCAGCGACTGGCGGAAGATCATGCGAATGCAGAATACCTGGCGGAAGGGTTGCGCGCGGCGGGGCTGAAAGTGGCCCCGCCGCAGACCAACGTGGTGTATATCGAGGTTGCGACTTCGCAAATTGATGGGCTCAGAGCGCACCTTAAGCAGCGCGGCATCTTCGCAAGCCTTGCGCCGCGGACTCGCCTCATGACGCACATGGATTTACCGCGTGCGAAAATTGACCGTGCCATTCAGGCGTTTCGCGACTATCCGCATTGGCCGGCCTAGACTTAGGGCCGAAATCGGCGCCGCGCGTCCTTAAGATCTTGCGGTATATCGACATCCCAAGCGGCCGAGGGCATTTCAACCAGGGTGCGGCTGTCCGCGGGCAATTGGCCGATCAGCTCGCGAAGACCCACATCGCCCGCGAGGCGCGATGCGCGCGGATACAGCCATCGCGGCAGAATCACCGGTGCTGCGCCGGACCGCTCAAGTCTTCGGGCAGCCAGGCGTCGTGGGGCAGACTGCCAGCGCCCTATCAGCCGGAAAAGATCGCGGTTTTTGAGGTGGATCAAGTCCGCCGGCAACAACAATATTGCAGACGCGTAACACGCCGCGGCGATCCCGCGACGCACGGAGCTCGACAGGCCCCGGGCCCGCTGAGCATTCACAGCCCAGAGCACCTTCATTCCCCGGGCTTCGACCCGGTAGCGCGCCGCATTGCGCGGCACCACCACAATAATTCGATCCGCGCCGCAGCCTGACGCCGCCTCGAGCGTTCGACGCAGCAGACTGAGGCCATGCACTCGGCCCAGCGCCTTGGGCTGCCCCAAACGGGAAGAAAAACCGGCCGCCAGCACGACAATTTGCAGTTTGCCAGGGTACGCTGCAATCATTGATAGGTATCATTGTGGCATGAAAAGCGCGCACGCAAATCTTCAGCGCGGGCCATTCTTGATACCCATATGGCTCACGGGCATCGGCGCGATTGCGACTTTCGGCGTCGCGGTTTTCGCGATTATCGCGTTTTGGATATGGTTCACGGCGAATTCAACCGTGGTGGTCGTCATTCGGCATGCGGAAAAGGAATCCGTCAGCGCGCCGGATCCGCCCCTGTCGGAGGCCGGGCAGGCGAGGGCGGCACTCCTGGTGCGCATGTTTGGTGAGACGCAGAGCGCCGGGCGCCTCGACGCCATCTACACCTCCTCGGCACTGCGCAACCGGATGACCGCCGCGCCGCTCGCCGCGCGGCTTGGCATCGTTCCCATTGTCGCGCCCAGCGACGATCCAAAAGGGCTCGCGCATCGCATCGTGCGGGAGAACAGTGGCAAGAGGGTGATGGTCATCGGACATGTCAACACGGTGCCGGAGATCGTCGCCGCCCTGTCAGGCCGTAGCGACATACCTCAGATTGACGAAAAAGAGTACGGCAACATGTACATCGTGACGGTACCGCGCATCGGCCACGCCAATGTACTGCGCCTGAGCTATTGAGGATTTGCCGCCCGCAATAGAATCGCCTTGCGGACGAATTCCGCGTGCTTGGCAATCATGAAGTCCGCCAGGACCGAGTCGCGAATACGACGGCCGCCGTCTATCAGGTACGAGGCTCGCCGAACGCCGATCCCCAAAGGACCGTTGACCCCGTACATCTTGACGACCGCCTTGTGTTGGTCGGAGAGCAGCACGAAGGGCAAGTTGTACTTGGCTCTAAATTTAGCATGCGACTCCGGACTTTGCGGACTGATGCCCACAACGCGCAGGCCGGCTCGTTGGATTTCCTCGTGCAAATCACGCAAAACACAGGCCTGGCGCGTGCAACCGGGGGTGAAGTCGGCGGGATAGAAGTACAACACGATCGCACCCGAGCTCAGCAGTTCGGTCAAAGACCGATCAGTCCCTGTCTCATCCGGAAGGGTGAATTCCGGCGCACGTTCGCCCGCTTTCAGCATACTTTTTCCTCCTTCGCAACATCCTAGCCTATGCTTTGGCTCCCTGTGCGCGATACTTTGGCAGAACGAAGCTTTGCTGCTAGTATTCTTCGCCCTTTTCGGGGGAGTAGCTCAGTTGGGAGAGCGTCGCGTTCGCAATGCGAAGGTCGAGGGTTCGATCCCCTTCTCCTCCACCATCTAAAGAGGCCGGTTGTCCGTCTCCGGCCTCTACTTTCCTGCCTCGGTAGCTCAGTGGATAGAGCGAGTGCCTCCTAAGCGCTAGGTCGCAGGTTCGATTCCTGCCCGGGGCACCATTATTTCGAGACGAACGCCGGAATGATTCCGGGCACCACGTATTGCTGCACGATGACGATTATCACCAAGACCAAGGTCAGGACGATGCTGTGTATGAAGGTTCGCGCCAGCACCGCGCCCTCCTGGCCCTTGAGGTTGGTTACAGAAACCCCGGTGGCGATGTTTTGCGGCGAGATCATTTTGCCGAGCACGCCACCCGATGAATTGGTGGCGGCAAACAGCAGCGGATTTAAGTTCAGCTGCCGTGCCGCGACCACCTGTAGATTTCCGAATAGCGCATTGCCGGAGGTGTCGCTGCCCGACAGGAAAACCGCAATCCAACCGAGGAAAGGCGAAAACAATACGAACCAGTGACCGGTCGAGGCAACGGCAAGACCAATCGAATACGCGAGACCCGAGTAGTTCATGACATACGCCAGCGCCACGATGAACATGACCGTCATGACGGCTTGCCAGATCTGGCGAATGGTGCGAACGGCGCATTCAATGAATTCGGCGACCGATATTCTGACGAACAGCGCAACGATGACAGCGGCCAGCAGGATGGCCGTACCCGTGGCGAGCGGCTGGAATGACCACACTGCCGCATACGGTTTGTCTTTGTAGAGCGTGATCGACACGGCCTTATCCAAGCCCGGCCAGGGGATCGCGTGCTGTCCCATCGCCGCGACCTTGAAATAAGTCCAGGCAATCACCACTGCCGTCACGACGAGCCAGGGCATCCAACCTTGCCAGGCAGGGACATCCTTAAAGGCCGGGTTCGCAGTTTCGGCGGATTTGTGGATCGCAAATTCCGGGTCGGGCGCCGGGCGCCATACCTGTAGGAACAGCAAGGTCACCGCCAAGGAGGTGAGCGCCGCGAAGACATCGGTGAGCGTGTAGTCCAGGTAGTTCGATGCGCCGAATTGCGCCAGACCGAAACTCAAGCCGGCGACCGCCAGTACGGGCCACAGCGAGCGGATCGAGCGCCACCCGCCATACAGCACCATGACATAAAACGGCAGGATCGCGGCCATGATGGGTAACTGTCGGCCGATCATTTGGCCCAACTCATGTGCCGGAAGACCCGTAACGGCACCCAGCACCGTAACCGGGGTTCCAAGCGCGCCGAATGCCACCGGTGTGGTATTGAAAATCAACACGAACACGATGGCTTCGAGCGCCGGGAAACCGCACATGATGAGCAGCGAAGAAGTAATCGCCACCGGCGTGCCGAAACCGGCGATGCCTTCGAGCAATGCGCCGAAGCAAAATGCGATGACGATGAGAACGACGCGCCGGTCATTCGGCAGATGCTTGATGATCCACGCGCGAAACGCATCGAAGCGTCCCGAACAGACCGCGATGTTGTAAACGAACAGCGCCGTAATGACGATCCACATCACCGGCCAGAGCGCAAAAACCGCGCCGTTGGTGGCTGCCGCAATGGCGATGGGCGCAGGCAAGCCCCACACCGCGATCGCGATGATGAGACCGACGATGAGACCGGCCAGCGCCGCCTGCCAGGCGGGGCGCCTAAGGACGCCGAGAAGTATCAGGACTGTTGCGATGGGCAGTATCGCCACCAAGAACGAGAGGGCGAGACTGTCACCGACCGGCGTCAACAATTGATGAAACATCGGCTTCCTCTTTGCGGTTTGTTACGGCCACCGCTTCATTTTTACTGAATCCTACTCTAATCACCACAAATCTGTAACGGGGCAAAATACGCCGCCAATCAGCGGTGCAATGGATATGACCGCTGGGCAGACGCCGCGCTAGGTGCATAATAATCAGCATGAGCACGGCATTGTCAGCCGCAGATTTAATGAAAGGACGGGCGCAGCGCCAACGCGAGGTCGTCGCCGCGCTGGCCGAGATTTTGCCGCGCGCAGCGATTTTGTCTCGCCATGAAGATACAGCCCCCTTCGAGTGCGACGCCCTGACCGCGTATCGAACCTCGCCCATGGTGGTCGTGCTGCCGGATACCGAGGCTCAAGTCGCGGCTCTCTTGAAGATCTGCCATAAAATGGAAGTACCGGTTGTGGCGCGCGGCGCCGGCACGGGACTCTCAGGCGGGGCGACGCCGCACCAGGCGGGCGTGGTGCTGTCGCTGGCCAAATTCAACAAGATGATAATCGACCCGGTGGCGTGCACCGCGACCGTGCAATGCGGCGTGCGTAATTTGGCAATCAGCGAAGCGGCCGCCCCCTATGGCCTGTACTACGCACCGGACCCCAGCAGCCAAATCGCCTGCACCATCGGCGGCAATGTGGCCGAAAATTCCGGCGGCGTGCATTGCCTGAAATACGGCCTGACTTTGCACAACGTGTTGCGGGTTCGTGGATTCATGGTGGACGGCGAGGGGGTGGAATTCGGATCGCAAGCCTTGGATGCCCCGGGTCTCGATCTGCTATCGATCGTCATTGGCAGCGAAGGTATGTTGGCGGTGACGACCGAGGTCACCGTGAAGTTGATTCCCAAGCCCCTCTTGGCCCGCTGCATCATGGCGAGCTTCCGCGACATCGAGTCGGCGGGCGCCGCCGTCGCGAGCGTCATCGCGCACGGCATTATTCCCGCGGGCCTCGAGATGATGGACAAAGCGATGACCGCCGCCGTGGATGCCTTCGTGCACGCGGATTACGACCTCGAGGCCGCGGCCATTTTGCTCTGCGAGAGCGACGGCACGCCGGAGGAGGTTGAGGAAGAGATCGGGCGCATGGAGGCCGTGCTCAACGCAGCCGGGGCGTCGCGCATCGAGGTGAGCCGCGATGAGGCGCAGCGCCTGAAATTTTGGAGCGGCCGAAAGAATGCCTTTCCCGCCTCCGGCGGCATCAGCCCCGACTATATGTGCATGGACTCCACGATTCCTCGCAAGCGTCTGGCGGAGATGCTGCGGGCAATTCAGCAAATGGAAGTGAAGTACAACTTGCGTTGTGTGAATGTATTCCACGCGGGCGATGGCAATCTGCATCCGCTGATATTGTTTGACGCCGAAGATGCAGCCGAGATGCGCCGCTGCGAGCTGTTCGGCGCCGATATTCTCGAGACGAGCGTCAGGCTCGGCGGCACCGTCACGGGCGAGCATGGCGTCGGTGTGGAGAAACTGAACTCAATGTGCGTGCAATTCTCCGAGGCCGAGCGCGCGCAATTCATGGGGGTAAAGCGGGCCTTTGATCCGCTGGAATTGCTCAACCCCGGAAAAGTGATTCCGACGCTGCATCGCTGCGCGGAATATGGAAAGATGCACGTTCATCGCGGGATGCTGCCGTTTCCTGAGTTGCCGAGATTCTGATGGACGCTCAAGACCCCGCGCTTGCGCGTCTCATCGATCAGGTCTCCATCGCGCGTGAGCAGCGCGCGCCGCTCGATATTTGGGGCGGCGGCACCAAGCGATTTTATGGCGAGTCGCCGGCCGGCGCGCCTCTCGACGTGACGCCGCTGTCGGGCATTACCTGTTACGAACCCACCGAGCTGGTCGTGACGGCGCGGGCGGGCACGCCGCTTCGGGATTTAGAGGCGGCACTCGAGGAACACGGGCAGTGCCTGCCGTTTGAACCGCCGCGCTTTGCGCCGGGAGGCACGGTCGGTGGCATGGTGGCGGCCGGATTGTCGGGTCCCGCGCGCGCCAGCGTCGGGTCCGTACGCGATCATGTGCTCGGCTTAGTCCTTCTCAATGGACGCGGCGAAATTCTGACCTTCGGCGGACAGGTGACAAAGAACGTCGCCGGCTATGACGTGTCGCGTTTGATGGTCGGAGCCTTGGGCATCCTCGGCGTCATTTGCGAGGTGTCGCTGAAGGTATTGCCGACGAGCGTGGCCACGGAAACCTTGAGGTTTGAATGGGATGAGGCGCGAGCGCTCGAGGCCTTAAGCCGCTGGGCGGCGCAGCCCCTGCCGATCAATGCCACAGCGTGGCACGCAGGCCAGCTTCGCGTCCGTCTCAGCGGCGCGCGCGCCGCGGTCGCGGCAGCTTGCGAGCGGCTGGGCGGGGAGCGACTGGAAGCATCCGAAGCCGATGCCTGGTGGTTGAGCGTGCGGGACCAGAGCGCCGAGTTTTTCTCTGTCGGAGAGGCAAATCTGGCGCGCGGCGAGGCCCTGTGGCGCCTGTCGGTGCCGCCCGTGACAGCCGAGATCAAGTTCGCGGGTGAACAATTCATCGAATGGGGCGGCGCGCAGCGTTGGTGGAGAACAACCGCTCAACCGGCCGCAGTGCGCGAGGCGGCCGCGCGCGCCGGCGGGCATGCGACGCTGATCAAGGGGGCGGATCGATCTTTCGGTGTCTTTGCGCCCTTAAGTACGGTGCTGATGCGAACCCATCAAGCGCTAAAACAAGCTTTCGATCCCGCGCGCATATTCAACCCTGGGCGCCTATACCAAGGTCTTTGATCGCCATGCAGACGCATTTAAGCCCGGAATTTAGTGAAAGCCCAGAGGCCAAGGAAGCGGCCGCCATCCTGCGCAAATGCGTGCACTGCGGATTCTGTAATGCGACCTGTCCTACCTATCAGTTGCTGGGCGATGAACTCGATGGTCCGCGAGGCCGCATTTATCTCATCAAGCAAATGCTCGAAGGCGCCGAAGTCACGCGCAGCACGCAGCAGCATTTGGACCGCTGCTTGACCTGCCTCAATTGCCAGACAACCTGCCCGAGCGGCGTTGAATACGGGCACTTGGTTGATATCGGCAGAAAATTCGTGGAGGAGCGCGTAGAGCGTCCGCCGATCGAGAGGGCCGTTCGCTGGTCCTTGCGGCAAGGACTGACTTCGTCCTGGTTCGCTCCGGCGCTGCGGCTTGGGCAGGCGTTACGGCCGTTGTTGCCCAGGATTCTAAAGAACAAAGTGCCGGCGCGAGTGAGCGGCCGGATTGCCGATACCGCGCGCGCTGCACGGACCCGCAAAGTATTGATACTGCAGGGCTGCGTGCAGCCTGCGATGTTGCCCAATATTGATCGGGCGACCGAGCGAGTGCTCGACGCTGCGGGCATCCAGGCCGTGTATGCCGCCGGCACCGGTTGTTGTGGCGCCCTACGGACGCACTTGAGCGACAGCCAAGGCGGCCTTGAGGACATGCGGCGCAATATCGATGCGTGGACACCGCAGCTGGCATCAGGAGAAATCGAAGCCATCATTTCTTCCGCCAGCGCCTGCGCCCTCGCGATCAAGGAGTATGGACACGCCTTGGCGCACGATGCGGTGTATTCTGAGCGAGCGCGGCGCATCAGCGCACTGGCACGGGATTTGAGCGAACTCCTGCCGCCGATGGTGCCGGCGCTCAAGGAGCGGCTGCGCGCCAACCTCAAGGCTCGTGCTGCTTTTCACGCGCCCTGCACGCTGCAGCACGGTCAGCGATTACGCGGCGTGGTGGAGACGCAATTGCGCGCATTGGGTTTCGATGTCTCGGCGGCCTACGATGAAAGCCATTTGTGTTGCGGCTCAGCGGGTGCCTACTCTGTCTTGCAACCGCAGATCGCCGCACAGCTCAGAGATCGGAAGCTGCTCAATCTGGCCAAGCTCGAACCCCAATTCATTTTATCCGCCAACGTCGGCTGTATTCAGCACTTGCAGTCCGGGACCTCGACAAAGGTGCTGCACTGGATTGAAATGCTGGATCAGGCATTGAATTGATGGACGTCGTATCCATGGACGCCGTATCGAGACAGTTGCTCGCCGCGCAGATCAAAGCCGAAGCCCTGTTCGCGGAGATCGTGGATCGCGGAATGGTGAGCGCCGGGAAACTTGAAAGCGAGCTGACGGCAGAGATCCACGCACTCGCGCAGTCGCGTTTTGGCGTGAGCCGTCATTGGCACAAGCGGATCGCCCGCGCCGGACCCAACACACTGCTGACCTACCACGAAGAGAGCACCGATCGGCGTATCGGCGACGATGATATTGTTTACTTGGATCTCGGTCCTGTGTTCGAGGAGTGGGAGGCGGATTTTGGCCGCACCTACGTGGTGGGATCCGATCCTGACAAGCATCGTCTGGCCGGCGATCTGGGCCGCGCTTTCGCGCGCGCCAAGAATTTCTATGAGCAGTCGCCGGGTCTAACGGCCGGTGAGCTGTACGACTACACCGCAGGTCTCGCGGCGGATTATGGCTGGCAGTTCGGCGCGCAAACCGCGGGACACCTGATCGGCCATTTCCCCCACGAGACAAAGCCGCAGGATCCTGATCGCCTCAGGATACGGCACGGAAATTCAATCTCCTTATGCGAGCCGGACGCAAACGGCCAACCACGCCACTGGATTCTGGAAATTCACTTCGTCGACCGCGAGCGCAAAATCGGCGGCTTCTTCGAGGAGCTTCTCACGGTGCCGCGATACTAGGGCGAGGCACTGGGGTGATTCAGCGCCCAAATATACGCCGCCGCCGCCATCACCTGATCGCTGCTGAGTTGCGCGCCGCCCATGGCCGGCATCGGCGAACGATAATTCTTCGGTTGCGCCACACCGCCTGCAATGGTCGCGGCGATTCCGGCATAGCTGCCGTTGCTCCACAGCCATTTGTTTTTGGTTAGATCAGGACCGAGCGGCGAACCCTTGGCGTCGCTCCCGTGGCAACCCGTACACGTGGCGCCGCCGACCTGACCGTGATAGACGCGATTGCCCAGGGCCACCATGGTCGGCGTCGCGCCGGGCGGTGCGGAGAGCCCGGCGGTATCCGACCCTGCATCGGGATGGGTGCCCTCGGGAGGCTTCGCTTGCGCCGCGGCGATCGGGCCGGGCGAGTCGGTCGCGCTGGGACAGGTTACGGTCTGCGCGCTGCCGGCATCCGCGCCGCCTCGATAGGCGATGCGGTAGATGCGGCCGGCCACATCGTCGGAGACATACAGCGCGCCGTCGGGTCCGACCGCGAGTCCGCTGGGCCGATGCGCTGCCTTGCCAGGCGATTTGTCGGCGCCGGCAAACCCGTCGGCGAATATTTCGCACTTGCCGGACGCCTTGTCGCCGGAGAGTCCTTGATACACGACGTTGTAGCCGCCTTGCGCATACGGGGCGCGATTCCACGAACCATGAAAGGCGATGAACAGGCCTTGCTGGTAGTGCGCGGGGAATTGCTTCTGATTGTAGAGCACCATGCCGTTTGGCGCCCAATGCGCCGGAAAGTAGGCTGTCGGTCCGATTTTCAGCGCGCATATGCCAGCGGTTTTTCCGTCGCCGCCATACTCAGGCGCGAGCACCAGCGCTTTTTGAAACGGATCGTGGTAGCACATCGGCCAACCATAGTCGCCGCCCTGTTTGAGCAGCAGTACTTCTTCGGAGGGCAGCGTCGCTTCCTGGTCCGGATCCTTGATGACATCGGGCCAGTTCGTATGCAGCTGATCCCGGCCATGCTGCGTGACGAAGATGCGATGCCCGATCGCGTCGATTCCAAATCCTTCGGCATTGCGAATGCCGGTGGCATAGCGCTCGGCGGGCGAGAAGACTTGATTTACTTTTTTTGCGTCATAGCGCCATATCCCGCCGCGAGTCTCGAGTTCCGTGCACGGCTGTATGCCCGGTGATTTGAGGGTGCGATTTTTTTCCTGGCAGGAATTGGTCGCGGTTGCGACGTCGATGTACAAATCGCCATTCGCATCGATCGCAAACGGGTGCATGGGGTGATCGCCGCCCAACGGCAAGCCGCTGACGACGACTTGCGATGCATCGCCCGGCAGCACCGAGCCCTTCTTCAGCGGATACTTGAGGATCTTGTCGTTGAGCTCGGCATACAGCCAGCCCTTGTAGATGCCGATGCCGGTTCCGCCGGCGCCGCCGCTCTGCACCGTCGCGCCGAAACGTTCGTTCACG
>DATNKC010000175.1:0-7769 GCA_035603615.1 Steroidobacteraceae bacterium
GTCGGTGGATGATCTGCTGGCAAGGATCGAGGGCAAGGATCCGGTGGCGCGGCTGCACATCATCAATGTCTTGGCTCGCTTCAATCAGCCCAAAGTCCAGCAGGCGGTGCAAAAGCAGCTCAAGGACAACAGCAAGTTCATTCGCTCCGCGGCCCTCTCCGCGCTCTCCAAGATGGATGGTCCCTTTGACATGCCCTTGATCGTCGGCATGCTGCGCGATCCTGAGATCGAGGTGCAGAACAAAGCGGTGGACGTTGTCGTCAAGGCCAACCATCCGGAAACCGTGAAATTTCTGGTCGATGTGCTCAAGGACGAGAACGAATACGCCCGCCGCGCCGCGGTCGAGGTGCTGAACGTGGTCGGTACTTCCAAATCCGTCAAGTACTTGCTGGAAGTGATCGCGGACAGCGATTGGTGGGTTCGCACGCGGGCGGCCGACGCCCTGGGCAAGATCGGCGGCCCGAAAGTCGTCGACGCGGTGCTCGCCCTCATCAAGGATGAAAATCAGGATATTCGCCGCGCCGCCATCGAAATTTTGAATCAAACCAAGGATGAGCGCGCCGTCGCGCAGCTCATCGAAGCCACCCGCGACCCCGACTGGTGGGTCAGCGAACGCGCGGTCGATGCGCTGGCCGAGATTGGCAGCAGCAAGGCTCTGCCGCGCTTCATCGACATGTTGCAGGGTGAAGCCAAGTCCCTGCCGACGGTCATCCGCGCGATCGGCAAAATCGGCGATCAGCGTAGCCTCGAAAGCCTGTTGCCCTTGCTGTCGCGGCCAGAAAACGAGATCAAGGTCGAGGCGATTTCGGCACTGGCCAAACTCGCGGACGAGCGCCGCGCGGACACCATTCGCGTGCGCTTGCAGGCGGTAACGGCCAGCACGCCGGACGGCACGTTGAGCCAGGCGGTCGCCCGTGCCATGCAAGAACTCGACAATCGCTTCTCGACGCAGCAAATCGCGGCGAACGCGCGTGCGGAAAAGATGCAGGAACCCGCCAAGACACTGCTCATCGACAATCAGTCGCTGGCCAATGCCGTCAAGCAGGCGGAAGAAACCGCGGCGGCGGCCAAGCTGGATATCGCGACCCTGAAGCCGGGAGACGTCATCGAGGGCCGCTACAAATTCATCGAGAAGATCGGCAAGGGTGCCTTCGGCACGGTATTGCTCATGGAAGACACGGTCGTCGAGGAGCGCTTGATCCTCAAGTTCTTGAACCCCAACGTTTCCTCCGACGAAGAGATGATGAAGCGCTTCGTGCACGAACTGCGCTACAGCCGCAAGATCACTCACAAGAACGTAATCCGCATTTACGACTTCCTGTACATTCGCGGCAATTACGCCATCTCAATGGAATATTTCCCCTCGCACACCTTGGGCGGGGAAATCGTCAACGAGAAGCCGGTGGCGCTCAAACGCGCCGTCAAATTCGGCATCGACATCGCGACCGGCATGGCGGTGGCTCATCAAGCCGGCATCGTGCACCGCGACTTGAAGCCCGCCAACGTGCTGATCGACAACGACTCGCTGCTGAAGATCGTCGACTTCGGCGTGGCCGCGGCGCAGAGCCAAGGCGACACTCAGTTGACCAAAACCGGCTATGTCATCGGCTCGCCCAAGTACATGGCGCCCGAACAGATCCTGGGTAAAAAGGTCGACGAGCGGGCGGATATCTACAGTTTGGGCGTCATCATGTACGAGATGTTTGCCGGCGTGCCGCCCTACTCGCGCGGCGATCACATGTCCGTGATGTATCAACACGTCCAGGGCAAGGCGCGCCAGCCCATCGAGATCAACAAAGACTTGCCCCCGGAACTCAACAGCCTGGTCATGAAGTGCATGTCCCTGGACAAGGCCAAGCGTGCCCAAAGCATGGACGAACTGCGCCTCGCGCTCGAGAAATTCCTCTAACCCAGCGGCGTTCAGCCCTAGGTCCGACAGGCCGCTATAGTTGACGCACCTCACGTTTATGGCCGAATAGCGCCCTAAACACTCGAAAAACCAATTGCTTACGGGTAGCCTTACGCGTTATGGCAAGAGTCGACGCGTTCCTCAAGTTGGGGGTGGCCCAAGGCTGCTCGGACCTGCATCTTGCGGTCGGAGTGCCGCCCATGCTGCGCATGCACGGGGACCTGATGCCGATCAAGTTCCGCGATCTGGGCGATGCCGAGCTCGAGGCCTATATCACCGAGATCCTGAACCAATCTCAGCTCAAAGTGCTGCGCGAGGGCAACGATCTGGACTTCTCCTACGTCTCGACCGAAGGCGGCCGCTTCCGGGTCAATGTGTTTCGCAAGGAAACCGGCATCGGGGCGGCGTTCCGCTCGATTCCCACCACCATGCCGACGATGGATCAGCTGGGCCTGCCGCCGATCGTCAAGAAACTGTGCGACTACCACCAGGGGATGATCCTGGTGACCGGTTCGACCGGTACCGGAAAAACGACCACCCTGGCATCGATGATCGATTATCTCAACTCGACGCGGTCCCTCAACATCATTAGCCTCGAGGACCCGATCGAATTCGTTCACCGCAGCAAGAGCAGCCAGGTGATCCAGCGCGAACTGGGCACCCACTTGCCGTCTTTCGCTGAAGGCGTGCGCGCCGCCATGCGCGAAGATCCCGACGTCATCCTGGTCGGCGAAATGCGCGACGCCGAAACCATCGCGATGGCGATGACGGCCGCGGAAACCGGGCACCTCGTGCTGGGCACCCTGCACACCACCAGCGCCACCAAGACCATCGACCGCATCATTGACGCGTTGCCGAACGATGAGCGCGAGCAGACCAAGACGTTCCTTGCCAATAGCCTCATCGCGGTCATTACACAGATTCTGCTCAAGACCCCGGATCAGCGCGCGCGCAAGGCCGTGTGCGAGGTCATGGTACTGACCAAGGCCATCGGCAAGCTCATCATGACCGACCAGACGCATCAGATTCCCAGCCAGCTCCAAATGGGCAAGGAATACGGCATGCAGCTCATGGACCAAGCTTTGCTCGCGGCCATCAACGCCAAGGAAGTGGATCCCGAGCACGCCTACACCTACGCATCCGACAAGAAACAGTTCCAGCGCTTTGTCACCGATATGTCCGGCGCGCCGGCCGTCGCGGAGCCGGTAACCCCGCCGTAACGCATGCCTGCCATCGACGAATTTTTGACTCAAGTGCTCCAGGGCAATGGCTCGGACCTGCATTTTTTGGCGGGCGACCCGCCGCGCATTCGCCAATACGGAGAGCTCAAGGCACTGCGGGAACAGCCATTGAGTGCGGAGTCCGTGAAGAGCACGCTGTACGAAATCATGCCCAAGCTCGCGGTCGAGCGGTTCGAGGAAAAGGACGGCACCGACTTCGCCTACGCCATTCCCAACGTCGCGCGCTTTCGCGTCAACGTCATGCGGCAGCTCAACGGCATGGGCGCCGTGTTCCGAGCCATCCCGTCCAAGGCCAAAACCGCCGAGGAACTCAAGCTGCCGCCCGCCGTCATGGACATGTGCAAGATCAACAGCGGACTGATTCTGGTGACGGGCAAGACAGGGTCCGGCAAGTCCACGACACTGGCGGCCATGATCGATGACATCAACCGGCGGGAAAAGGGCCACATCCTCACCATCGAGGATCCGATCGAGTTCGTCCATACGCGCAAGAACTGCCTGATCAGCCAGCGCGAAATCGGCGTGCATGCCGCGACATTCGCCTCCGCTTTGAATTCCGCGTTGCGCGAAGATCCCGACGTGATCCTGGTGGGCGAGCTTCGCGACCTGGAGACCATGAGCATTGCGGTCACCGCCGCGGAGATGGGCATTCTCGTCATGGCGACGCTGCACACCAACGGCGCGGCGCCGACGGTGGATCGATTGGTGAATGCTTTCCCGGCGGACAAGCAGCCGCACGTTCGCACCATGCTGTCCACGAGCTTGCGCGGCGTCGTCTCGCAGCAGCTCATTCAAAAGGCCGACAAGCAAGGCCGCGTCGCGGCGCTGGAAATCCTGGTCAACACCCCTGCCGTGGCCAACCTCATCCGTCAGGGCAAGATGGACCAGCTGGAAAACGCCATGCAAAGCGGCAACGCCAACGGCATGAAGCTGATGGATACCGCAATTCAGGCATTGCTCGATTCGCGGCAAATTTCGGGTAAAGAAGCCTTTAAAAAGGCCATCAACAAATCCAAATTCGAACAGTTCCGCGACGCTTCCTAGGCGATTTCGCCCAAAGGACCATCCCCGCGGCGCCGGCCGCCGCCGCACCGGCCGTGTTGGTCATGGCATAATTCGGTATGACCAAAGCACGCCGAATTCTCGTCTCCAGCGCCCTGCCGTTTGCCAATGGACCCTTGCATTTAGGCCACATCCTGGAGGCCGTTCAAACCGACATCTGGGTTCGGTTTCAGAAGCTGCGCGGCCATGAGTGCTATTACGTCTGCGCGGATGACACCCACGGCACGCCCATCATGCTCAAGGCTCAAGCCGAAGGGATCACGCCGGAGCAATTGATCGCGCAAGTGAATATCGAGCACAAGCGCGATCTGGGCGAGATGCTGATCGGCATCGACAACTTCGGCTCGACGCATTCGCCCGAGAATCAAGTGCTGTGCAATCGCATGTATCTCACTGCGCGGGAGGGCGGCTACATCGACCGGCACAGCGTGCGCCAGGCGTATGACCAAACAGCCAATATGTTTCTTCCCGACCGCTACGTCAGAGGCACTTGCCCGGTTTGCGGCACTCCCGATCAATATGGGGATAACTGCGAAAATTGCGGGTCTACGTATACGCCCGCGGATCTCAAGAACCCGATTTCTGCGGTTAGCGGCACCCCTCCGGTCTGGCGCGAGTCGGAACATTATTTCTTCAAGCTCAGTGCATTCGAGCAGGCGTTGCACAGCTGGGTGCGCAGCGGCACGGTGCAGGAAAGCGTCGTGCGCAAGCTCGATGAATGGTTCACACAGGGCCTCAGGGATTGGGACATCTCGCGCGATGCGCCCTACTTCGGCTTCGAAATTCCCGATGCGCCGGGCAAGTATTTTTACGTTTGGTTCGACGCCCCGATCGGCTATCTCGCGAGCTTTACGCAGTTATGCGCACGCACTGGCCTGAAGTTCGACGATTTTTTCGCTCCCGATTCGAGCGCTGAGCTGCATCACTTCATCGGCAAGGATATTTTGTATTTTCACACCTTGTTCTGGCCGGCGGTTTTGCAAGCCGCAAAAATGCGCCGCCCCACCGCCGTGCATGCACATGGTTTTCTCACCATCAATGGCCAGAAGATGTCGAAGTCGCGCGGCACGTTCATCACCGCGCGCAAGTACCTGCAGCACTTTCCAGCCGAATACCTGCGCTACTATTTCGCGGCCAAATTAGGGCCTGGCATCGATGACATGGACATGAACTTGGATGAGTTCGCCACACGCCTGAATTCGGAGATCGTGGGCAAACTCGTGAATATCGCCAGCCGCTGCGCCGGATTCATTACGCGAACCTCGGCCGGCAGGTTGGCCGACGCCCTCGCCGATCCCGATCTGTATGCGGCATTCGTCAGCGCGGGCGAGGGCATCGCGAAGAGCTACGACAGCCGCGATACCGCCGCCGCCATCCGCGACATCATGGCGCTTTGCGATCGAGCCAATCAATACGTCGATTCGCGCAAGCCCTGGATGCTTGCCAAGAATCCGAAGAATGCCGCCGAAGTGCAGAGCGTCTGCACGCAAGCGTTGAATCTTTTTCGAGTATTGATGATTTATCTCGAGCCGGTGCTTCCGAGCATGGCCGCGCGCACGCGCGCTTTCTTCCAGGAGCCCGGTTGGACGTGGGCCGCGGCGGCGACGCCGCTGCTCTCCACCTCCATCAATGCGTATGAGGCGCTCGCCGTGCGGCTTGATCCAAAGGCGGTGGCGCGCCTGGTCGAGCCGGAGGCGCCAGCGCCTGCCGCCGGCGCACAAGCACCCAACAACGGCGGTGCCTCGGATGCCGCGACCTTGGCCGCTGCTGCATCGGTCGAAGGGAATATGATTTCCATCGATGATTTTTTGCGCATCGATCTGCGCGTGGCCAGAATTCTGAACGCGGAATTCATCGTCGGCGCGGACAAGCTGCTCAAACTTAAGGTCGATGTGGGCGAGTTGGGCGAGCGCGAGATTTTTGCCGGCATCCGCGCCGCCTACGACCCCACAACGCTCGTGGGGCGGCTGATCGTCGTGGTCGCAAACTTGGAGCCTCGCACCATGCGATTCGGCGTCTCGGAGGGCATGATGCTGGCCGCAGGTCCCGGCGGTAAGGACATCTTCGCGCTGTCGCCCGATTCGGGGGCGACACCCGGCATGCGCGTCAAATAGTATGAGCGAGACCGCGCCTGACATCGCGGCGCGCATCGACGCATTGCTGCCGCAAACCCAATGCACCCGATGCGGTTATGCCGGCTGCAGCCCGTACGCGGCCGCGATCGCCAACGGCGAGGCGCAAATCAACCAGTGCCCGCCCGGCGGCGCAGACACTATCGATGCCCTGGCTCGCCTGCTGAAGCGTCCTGCGCTGCCTCTGAATCCGGCAAACGGCGTCGAGTCGCCGCTGCGTGTCGCCTGGATCGACGAAGCGCGCTGCATCGGCTGTGCTCGCTGCCTTGCGCCTTGTCCGGTCGATGCCATCGTCGGGGCGCAGAAATACATGCACACTGTGCTGGCCGATCGCTGCACGGGGTGCGAATTGTGCCTGCCGCCCTGCCCCGTCGATTGCATCGAAATGCGGGCGGCACCGCAACCTGCCGCCAATGATCCGGCGCTGAATCGCGAGCGCTACGCCGCACATACCGGCCGGCTCGCCTCTCAAGCTGCCGAACGGCAGCGGCAACTCGATGCCAAGAAGGCGACCGCAGCGCGGCGCTTAAGTGTGCCGTGAATCCGCACAAGCGCCAGGAAATCTTTGCCCGCTTCCGGGCGGCGAATGCGCAGCCGCGGACCGAACTGATCTATGCAAGCCCGTACGAGTTGCTGGTCGCCGTCATCCTCTCCGCGCAGGCAACGGACAAGAGCGTGAACAAGGCGACGGCGGAATTGTTCCGCATGGCGAATACGCCCGCCGCTGTGCTGGCACTCGGCATTAAGGGCCTCTCGAAGTACATCAAGTCCATTGGACTCTACAATGCGAAGGCCAAGAACATCATTGCCATGAGCGGGTTGCTGTTGGAGCGACACGCCGGCGAGGTGCCGACGAGCCGCGAAGCACTGGAGGAACTGCCCGGTGTCGGACGCAAAACCGCCAACGTCATACTCAACACCGCCTTTGGGCACGCAACCATCGCGGTCGACACCCACATTTTCCGCGTTGCAAATCGCACCGGCATTGCACCCGGCAAAACCGTGCGCGAAGTGGAGGAGAAGCTGATGAAGTTCGTGCCGTTGGAATTCCGCCAGGATGCGCATCACTGGCTGATCCTGCACGGCCGCTACGTTTGCAAGGCCCGTCGTCCCGCTTGCCCGGTCTGCATCATCGCGGATCTGTGCGAGTATCGTCACAAGACGCCCGCATGAGCCTGTTGCGCGCATGAGCCTGTTCGATGGTTATTCTCGCGATCAATTGCGCCTCGCCTACGCGCAAGCCTGGAGCAAACACCTGGCGCGCGCGCCTCTCGCGCCGCTCGAAGCGCAAATTGCGGATGTGATCGAAGCGCACCCGGAGTATCAGCGCATCGTGGCCGATGCCGACACCGCGGTCGGATTTGAGCCAGACTCCGGCCAGGCCGCGGAGAACCCGTTTTTGCATTTGGGGCTGCATCTCGCGGT
>DATNKC010000176.1:0-3763 GCA_035603615.1 Steroidobacteraceae bacterium
AGTTCAAGGATGAAATCGCTCCCATGACCACGACCATGGGCGTGATCGATAAGAACACCGGCGCGATCGGTACCCGCGAGGTCACGATTTCAAGCGACGAGGGCATTCGGCCGGATACGACGCTGGAAGGCGTTTCGAAGATTCGCTCGGCGATGCCGGGTGGGGTGATCACCGCGGGCAACGCCAGTCAGTTCTCCGACGGCAGCAGCGCCTGCGTTGTCATGGACTTGAAGCTCGCCGAAAAGCGCGGTATCAAACCCTTAGGTATTTTTCGCGGTTTCGCGGTGGCTGGATGCGAGCCCGATGAAATGGGGATCGGCCCCGTGTTTGCGGTGCCGCGCCTGCTCAAGCGCGCGGGACTCAAAGTCAGCGACATCGATCTGTGGGAGCTGAACGAAGCCTTCGCCTGCCAGGTGATTTATTGCCGCGACAAGCTCGGGATTCCCGACGAGCGCTTGAACGTCAACGGCGGCGCGATCGCGGTGGGTCATCCTTACGGTGTCAGCGGTGCACGCCTGACCGGTCATGCGCTGATTGAAGGCAAGCGCCGCGGCGCCAAGTTGGTGGTCGTCACCATGTGCATCGGCGGCGGACAGGGGGCGGCGGGTCTGTTCGAGGTGGCCTGATGGGTTTGCGGGATCTGTTCGAACTCAAGGGCCGGGTGGCGCTGATCACCGGCGGTTCGCGCGGTCTCGGCCTGCAGATCGCCAAGGGCTTGGGCGAGATGGGCGCCAAAATCGCCATCAGCGCGCGCAAGGCCGGCGAACTCGAGGAGGCCAAAGCCGATCTCAAAAAACACGGCATCGACGCGCTGACCGTGACCAACGATTTATCGAAGCAGGAGCAAATTCCGGCGCTGGTCGATGCGGTGGTCAAGCACTACGGCGGCATCAATATTCTGGTCAACAACGCCGGCGCCAGTTGGGGCGCAAAAGCCGAGGATCACCCGCTCGAAGCGTGGAATAAGGTCATGACCTTGAATGCCTCGAGCGTGTTCGCGCTGAGCCAGGCGGTCGCGAACCGCTGCTTCATTCCGCAACGCTCCGGAAACATCATCGTCATCGCCTCAACCGCGGCACTGCGCGCGGGAATGCAAATGAAGGCGGTGGCGTACTATTCCTCCAAGGCGGCCGCGCTGCATCTGACGCGCGCCCTGGCGGGCGAATGGGGTCAGTACAACATTCGCGTCAATGCGATTTGCCCGGGATTCTTCCCCTCGAAAATGGCGAGCGGCGTGCTCGATAGCATGCTGGCGGATGTGATTGCGCGCACGCCGTTGGGCCGGATCGGCGACGACACCGACTTGCAGGGTGCGGCCGTTTATCTGGCTTCGGATGCCTCGCGTCACGTCACGGGGCAATACATCGCCGTGGATGGCGGCGCATCGAGCACATGACGATGAACACTCCCGCGGCGGGACTGCGGCAAACCCCGGCGCAGCACAGCTTCGATACGCAGCGCCTCACTGCGTGGATGCAGACCCATATCGCGGGATTCTCGGGCCCGATCGACGTTCAGCAATTCGCCGGCGGCCAGTCCAATCCCACTTTCTTGGTGCAATCGCCCGCGCGCCGCTACGTGCTGAGACGCAAGCCGCCCGGCAAGCTGCTGCCGTCCGCCCACGCGGTCGATCGCGAGTTTCGCGTGCTCGCGGCGCTTAAAGATAGTGCCGTGCCGGTGGCGCACGTTCATGCGCTGTGCGAAGACCCCGACGTGATCGGCAGCGTGTTTTACGTGATGGACTACGTCGAAGGCCGGATCTTCTGGGACGCATTGCTGCCCGAGGTGGCGGCGCGGGAACGCCGCGCCGTTTACAGCGAGATGGTGCGGGTGCTGGCCGCGTTGCATTCAGTGGACTATGCGGCGGTGGGCCTGGGCGACTATGGCAAACCGGGTCAGTATATTGAGCGGCAGGTCTCGCGCTGGACGCAGCAATATCGGGCCTCGGAAACCGAGCCGCTCGAATCCATGGAGCGACTGATCGAATGGCTCCCCAAGCACATCCCCGCCGGGGAACAGACCTCGATCGTGCACGGCGACTTTCGTCTCGACAACACCATTTTTCATCCCACGGAACCGCGGATATTGGCGGTTCTGGACTGGGAACTCTCGACGCTCGGTCATCCTCTGGTCGATTTCGCTTACTACTGCTTGCGCTTTCACCTGCCGGTTGCGGAATTTCGCGGTCTCGGCGGCGTAGACCCGGAAAGCCACTCGCTCCCGACTGAAGCGGAATCGGTGGCGCAGTACTGCCGCCTGCGCGGCATTCCGCCGGTGCCGGAGAAGGATTGGGCTTACTACCAGGCTTTTTGCATGTTCCGCCTGGCCGGAATTCTGCAGGGAGTTCTGGCGCGCGCCCTTCAAGGAAACGCCTCGAGCGCCACCGCGCTGCAGGCCGGCCGCAGAGCCCGCCCATTGGCCGAGCTTGGCTGGAAGCGCGTACAACAATCATTCGACGTATGAACTAATTCAAAGGATTCCCATGGATTTTTCCCACAGTGAGAAAGTTCGCGATCTGCAGGAGCGCATCACGGAATTCATGGAAAACCATGTTTATCCGGCCGAGGCACCGTATCACCACGAGCTGGAGGAGAATCGGCGCGCGGGCAATCCCTGGCAGGTGACCAAGGTTTTGGAGGATCTGAAAAAGAAAGCCAAGGCCGCGGATCTTTGGAACCTGTTTCTGCCGCACTCCGAACACGGCGCGGGCCTCACGAATCTTGAATACGCGCCGCTGTGCGAAATCATGGGGCGCTCGCATATTGCGCCCGAGGCATTCAATTGTTCCGCGCCGGACACCGGCAACATGGAAGTGCTGGCTCGATATGCCACCAAGGCGCAGCAGCAGCGCTGGCTCGTGCCCTTGCTCGCGGGCGAGATCCGCTCGGCCTTCGCCATGACCGAGCCGCGAGTCGCATCGAGCGATGCCACCAATATCGAGTCCTCCATCGTCCGCGATGGCGACAGTTACGTGATCAACGGCCGCAAGTGGTGGACTTCCGGCGCCGGCGATCCGCGCTGTGAAATTTTGATTTTCATGGGCAAGACCAATCCGGAGGCCGGGCGCCACAGTCAACAATCCATGATCCTGGTGCCGATGAAGACGCCCGGCGTCAAAGTGCTGCGCACCTTGACGGTGTTCGGCTACGATCACGCGCCGCACGGGCATGCTGAAGTGGATTTTGTGAATGTGCGCGTGCCGGTGGAGAATCTGCTGCTCGGCGAGGGACGCGGTTTCGAGATCGCGCAGGGGCGCTTGGGGCCGGGGCGCATTCACCATTGCATGCGCACCATCGGCGTCGCCGAACGCGCCTTGGAATTGATGTGCAAGCGCGCGCAATCGCGCGTCGCGTTCGGCAAGAAATTGTCGGAGCAGGGCGTGACGCTGGAGCGTATTGCCGAAGCGCGCATCATGATCGACCAGACCCGCTGGCTGGTATTGAATGCCGCCTACATGATGGACACGGTCGGCAATCGCGCGGCGAAGGCCGAGATCGCCATGATCAAGGTGGCCGCTCCCACGATGACGCTGAAAGTACTCGACTGGGCCATACAAATGCATGGCGGCGGCGGTGTCAGCGATGACTTTCCGCTGGCGGCGCTGTGGGCCGGGGCACGAACTCTGCGCCTCGCGGACGGCCCGGACGAAGTGCACCGCGAGCAGATCGGCAAGCTGGAGCTGTCGCGCTATCGGCCCAAGGCTTAAGCGAATGGCAAACGCGCATTTCAAATTCTGGCCGAGTCAGGCGATGCATAATCTGTG
>DATNKC010000177.1:0-2785 GCA_035603615.1 Steroidobacteraceae bacterium
CGCACTGCCTGGCGGCTCTCGCGCAGCAGTTGCTCGAATTCCGGCAGACTCTGTTTGGAGAAGCGCGAATAGCCCGGCTCGTTCTCGGTCACGAAGCTATTCAATCGCGTCGTGGTTTTCGCGAGATTGTCCGAGATCTCACGGATATTGGCGAACGCCGCCTTGAGGTCCGGCGACTCTGCGGTGATGAGGCCGTGCAACTCCGCGACCGTGCCCTGCACTTCCTGGGTGGTGCGGCGAACCTCGACCAGAAGCTGCTGAGCCTGGCGCACCGTGTCGGGCAAACGCTCGCTGGCAAGCCGGGCATTCTCGAGCGTGGCCTTGAGCGAGCGCACGGTGTCGTCGCTGAAAATCTCATTGAAATGATCCGCCAGTTCCACCAGGTGAGTGGTCAAGGCCGGCAGATTGCTCAATAGCACATCGAAGTCGGATCGCCGCGACCGAATCATCGGGTAGTGTTGACCCTGCGCCAGAGCGCCGGTGGACTCGGCCTTCGGATCCTGCTCGAGATCGACGAACAGGAGACCCGTTATCCCTTGCAGGCTCAAGGACGCTCGGGTGCGGTCATCAATCGGCGCCGTGGAATCGATATCGGCGAGCACCTGCACGGTCTTGCGCTGCTGCGGATCCAGCGCGATGCGCGCGACCTTGCCCACGTCCACGCCGAGATACCGCACCGGGCTGCCAGCGGTCAGGCCGCTGACCGATCCGGGAAAATAAATCTCGTAACGTTGGTAAGTGCGTTTGTCCCGCTGATCGGTGTACCAAAACACGAACGACACGGCCATGGTGATGACCAGCAGCACGAAGGCGCCCACCGCGACGTAGTTGGAGTCTCTATCCATGGGCATCCTTCGCCGCTTCGATTTCGGCGGCTCGCGCCCGCGGCCCATGGAAATATTCCTGAATCCACGGATTCGGATTCTTGAGCAAGCCTGGCAGTGTGTCGGTGATCATCCGGCCATCGACAATCACGCCGACCCGGTCGCAGGTCTGAAACAAGGTATCCAGGTCGTGTGTAATCATGACAACTGTGAGCCGCAGCTGCGAGTGGAGGTACAACAGTAGCTCATCGAAGGCCGTGGCGGAAATCGGATCGAGGCCGGAGGTCGGTTCATCGAGGAACAAGAGCTTCGGCTCGAGCGCCAGCGCTCTCGCCAGTGCCGCGCGCTTGATCATGCCGCCCGACAGCTGCGAAGGAAACTTGGCGCCATCGTCGGGCACCAATCCCACCATGAGCAGGTTCATATCCGCCAGTTCGTCCAGGGTCTTCTCGGACAAGGAATAGTATTCTCGCAGCGGCAATTGAATATTTTGCGCGACGGTCAAGGAGCTGATCAGCGCCCCATTCTGGAAAGTCACGCCGTAACTTTGCACCAGACTGCTGCGGTCTGTGGCTGCCAGGCTCTCGACATCGTGGCCGTAGATTTCGACGCTGCCGCTGTCGGGATGGCGAAGCCCCAGGATCGAGCGCAGCAGGACCGACTTGCCGGCTCCGGAGCCGCCGACCACACCGAATATTTCATGTTGCTGTACCTCCATGTCGAGACCGTCGTGAACGATCTGCGCGCCAAAGCGATTGTGCAGTCCCCGCACCCGAATCGCCGGATTGAAGTTCGGGTCGAGCATCAGAAATTGATCTGCACGAATAGGACGGCAAACAGCGCGTCGGCGAGAATGACCATGAAAATGGATTGGACCACCGCGACCGTGGTGAGGCGGCCCAGCTCGCGGGCCGAGTCTCGCACTTGCATGCCGCGGTAGGTGCCGACCATGCCGATCAGAATGGCGAACACCGGCGCCTTGACCAGTCCCGACCAAAAGGTCGTCGGCGAAAGCGATTCGCGCAGCCGCGCCATGAATTGCGGCAAGGGAATATGCAGATTGATCAGCGAGAGCAGACCTCCGCCGGCGAGACCCATGGCATCGGCGATCACGGTCAGTAACGGCAGCGCGATGACCAACGCCAGCACTCGAGGCACGACCAGCAGCTCGATTGGATTCATGCCCATGGCGCGCAGCGCATCGGTTTCCTCGTTGAGCTGCATGACGCCGATCTCAGCGGCAAAGGCGCTGCCCGAGCGGCCCGCGACGATGACGGAGGTCAGCAACACACCCATCTCGCGCAAAGTCGCGATGGTCACCAGGTCGACCACGAAAATATCGGCGCCGAAACGCGACAGCTGCTGCGCGCCTAGGTACGCCACGATGACGCTGATGAGAAATGCGATCAGCGCGACGATCGGAATGGCGGTAATGCCGGTTTCGTAGATATGCCGCGCCAGTGACGAGATTCGCCAGGCTCGCGGCCGGTAGAATGCCTGACCGACCACCGTGGCGATGCGCCCGAGAAACACGATCACGCCGCGTGCATGCACGCCTTGCAAAACCGACCAGCGGCCCAGCTTGCCCACCAGTTTTTCCAGGGTCGGGGCGGGCTGCTTGCTGTACGCGGCATGCCGTTCAACATGCAGTTTCTCCAGCAGGTCCAAAAAGTGCGGCGGATTACCCACATGCGTGACATTGAGGGGCGGCACCGTTTCGGCCAAACGGCGCAGCAATGCCCACGCGGGGCTGATCTCGGGCGCCCGTGCTTCGGTCCAATCGCAAACCAAATCGCCGTGCAGCGTCGCAGGCAAACTACTCAGCCGCGCTTCAATGCGCGGCAACCCCGCCAACGACCAATCCCCGAATAGCTTTAGCCGCCAGCCGTCGCCGTCCGGCTCGAGCGCCAACGGGTCCGTCATAGTTGCACTCATAGCGATATGCTAGCAGGCAATGGGGC
>DATNKC010000178.1:0-7726 GCA_035603615.1 Steroidobacteraceae bacterium
CGTCGCGGACGTGGTCGTTACGGTGCTCGGGTTTTGAATTGACGGCGACTGCGAGCTGGTTGAGGGGGCCTGAGCGAGTTTGATTTCCTGGCCTGATGGCGCCGCCGCCGCAGCGAGCACGGGATCGTTTATTTTCTGATAATCGTTGCGCGCTGCTTTGCGCTCGCCGGGTCCCGTTATGACCACCGTGCTCCCATCCACGACGTCATAGTGCAGCGTCGTGTCCTTGAGCAAAATCGCCAGCGCGCTGCCGGCATTGAACTTGCCGACGACCCCCGGGGATTGCTTCCCTTCCGCAAGCTGACCGGGCACGGTGACCTGGATGTCTGATTGCGCCGAGAACTTGAGCAGTGCGGAGGAGAGCGGTTGCGGTGCGATGTCGAACTGCCTCTGCTGGGCGAGATCGATCGCGGCTACGCTCGGCTGGATGCCGATGACGACAGATAGGCCTAGGACGATCAGCAGTGCTGTCGCGCCGCGCATCAACTGTTTGACGGCTCTCGTAACGTTCATTGGCATCCCCTCACGCGGCTTGATATCCGCTTGTTAGAGGTAAGACGAATGAGAATTTGAATACGGGAATGGATTTTGACGTTTTTATTAAAGACCTTCGAATCATCCACACGGCGGTCGAATTGATGGTCAAATAGGCGCAGTGGGGAGCGGGAACGGTTCCAGGGACATGACAGAGCCGCCCGTGCATTCCCGTTTTCTGCGCGCCGTTCGTCTAAGCTAGACTTAAAGAACTTAAAAAACCCTCATGGTGATTGCAGTGAGTGTGCCGCCGCCCAACCCTCAGCAGGTGGCTGACCCGGTTCCCGATAGCGAGGAATCGCGGGCTAGCGTGGTTGAGCGGCTGTTTCGCGAACACAATGAGGCATTGATTCGTTTTCTGCGCGGACGTGTGGGCTCTCATAACGAGGCCCTTGAAGTTGCGCAGGAGGCCTATGTGCGGCTCTTGAGCTTGGATCAGCCCGGAGCCGTCAGCTATCTGCGGGCTTTCCTCTTTAAGACCGCCGCGAACATCGCCATAGATCGGCGTCGACGGCATCAATACTTCGACAAAGTAGCAGGGCGCGGGCTCTTCACGGAATTGGCGGAAAACCGCACGCCCGAACGGCAACTCTCCGGCGAGCAAACACTGAATCACCTCGGAGCGCTGATTGAGAGCATGCCGCCCAAATGCCGGGAGTCCTTCGTTATGAATCAAATACACGGGCTCGATGCCGCGACCATCGCACGTCGGCTCGGCATTACCGACAGCATGGTGCGCAAATACGTCGTCAGAGCATTGCTTCACTGCCGCGCCCACATGGACCTTGAACGCAATGGCTGAGCAACCCATGCCGCTTTCAGATGAAATCGAAAATGATCCCCTGCAGCTGATCGCGGCGGATTGGTTGGTCCGATTGCAGAGCACCGAGGTATCGCTGGAGGAAACCCTCGCCTGGCAGGCGTGGATTCAGGAAAGTCCGGCTAACGCGGAGGCCTTTGCCCGCATGGAGGAGTTATCGCAAGCGTTGCGCGACGTCCCCGCGCCCCCGGCGGTGCCCCTGGCTCTGCTGGAGCGCGATCGCTATGATGCTTCGGTTCCCATTAGAGACTGGAAACCTCCACTCGAGGAGCGCAAGTCGCGGCGAGCGCAGCGCTGGTCTTGGGCAACGCTCCGTGTCGCTGCCTCGATCGCCGTCTTTGGGCTCATCTTTACGGTCTTGAAAACGCCGACCGGGGCCAACGTGTTTGAGACTGAAATTGGCGAAAATCGCCGCCTCACGTTGGCCGATGGTTCCGTCATTTCGCTAGGCGGCAACACGCGCATCGAGGTGGCGCTGTCCGAGAAAGTTCGCGCCATCGAGCTGACCCGGGGCGAGGCTTTCTTCAAGGTGGCGAAGGATTCCGCGCGTCCATTCAAAGTGCGAGCCGGCGATGCGACCATCATCGCCGTTGGAACGGAGTTCAATGTCGAGCGTGATAGCGATCGTGACGTTGTTTCGGTCACTGAAGGCCAAGTCGTGGTCAAGCCCGTCGTCGGCCTTTTGCCTTTGCTACAGGGGTTCAAACCCAAGCTGCGAAGCGTGCATGTGGACGCCGGTCAACAGACCACGGCTGGCAGCGCAGGGATCGAAGAACCCACCAAAATGGAAGATCCTGCCACCGGATGGCAGATCGGACATCTTGCGTTTCACCTACAACCGCTGCGTTACGTGTTGGAGGATGTGAATCGCTATGCCCAGAAGCCGATTGTGCTGCAGACCGAGAGCATGGGCTCGCTGATCATCACCGGCACGGTCGAACGCGAAAACATCGGCGGGTGGGTCAAGAGTCTGGAACACGCCTTTGATCTTCAGGCTACGGAACAAGCCGACCAAATCGTCCTGCGCGCGCGCTAGAAACATCTATGACGATTCGTGCAGCGGGATTGGCGGACGCCGTCGCAATTGCGCAGTTGCACACCCGCAGCTGGCAGACAGCCTACCGTGGAATTCTTAGCGACGATTTCCTGCACGGCCCGTTGCCGGAGAATCGGCGTGTGCTGTGGCACACCCGCCTGGCTGAGCCCGAACGGGCCGACCAGTTTGTGTTGGTGGACGAACAAGGAGGCGCTATCCGCGGCTTTGCGTGCGCATTTCTCGAGGCGGATCCGGAGTGGGGTTGCCTGTTGGACAACCTGCATGTTCTCCCCGACCTCAAAGGGAAGGGTTTGGGAAGGCAGCTCATGACCGCCGTGGCGGGGCAGGTATGGCGCTCCAATCCCTACGGCCGCTTGCATCTGTGGGTATACGAGCAAAACCTGGCGGCGCGCCGCTTCTATGAACGACTGGGCGGGGTCAACACGCTGCGTCACGCCGAGTTGGCGCCGGACGCAACTGAAGTGAACGTCGTTCGCTATTGCTGGTCAGAGCTATCCGGGCTTGCCGGACGATTTACAACTTGATAAGAGCAGGGGTGTTATGCAGTTGCGCGGAACGTTACTTCAATTCTTAAGCTTGTTTGTGTTATTGCAATGTGGAGCCGCCAATGCGGCGGATGATTCGGAGACGCGCCTGCTGCGCCAACCTGCCGTATCAAAAGATCATCTAGCCTTCGTCTACGGCGGCGACATTTGGGTGAGCGATCGCGACGGCGGCCGCCCGATCAGAATTACCGCGCATCCTGCGTCCGAGTTTGCACCGCATTTTTCGCCCGATGGGCGTTGGATCGCGTTTTCGGCCAACTACGACAATAATACCGATGTCTATGTCGTGCCCACCGAAGGCGGTCAACCGCGGCGTCTGACCTGGCATCCGGCGGCCGATGTGGTCACGGGATGGAGCGCGGACGGCAAGCGGGTGTTGTTCACCTCCAGTCGCGAGGTCGCCAACAGTCGCAGCAGCCAACTCTACGAGGTGGCGCTTACCGGGGGCTACGAAAAGAAAGTCATGAAAGCCGTCGCCGTCGAGGGGACCTGGTCCGCCGACGGCAAGCGCCTGGCGTATCGCCCTTACATCATGGCCTACTCCGGCATCAGCGGTTGGCGCCAGCACCGCGGCGGCGATACACCGCCGATTTGGATAATTGATCCGGCCGGCCAGCAGCTGGAAAAAATTCCGCACGTAAATGCCTCCGACAGCAATCCGATGTGGATTGGCGATGATGTCGCCTTTATTTCCGACCGCAACGATGGCGCGGCCAACCTATACCTGTACGACACTCACACGCATGCCGTGCGACAACTGACGCATGAAACGGTGTGGGACGTGCGCAACGCGGGCGCGTATGAGCACACCGTTGTGTATGAGGCCGGCGGTCAGTTGAAAACGCTGGATGTGAACAGCGGCCAAGTTCAGCCGCTCGCGATCCGCCTCGAGTCGCAATCCTTGCAGGCGCGGCCGCAGTGGAAGAACGCCGCGAAGAACATAACCGCCGCACAGCTGTCCCCCACGGGCAAGCGCGTGCTGGTCACAGCCCGCGGCGATGTTTTCAGCGTTCCGGTCAAGGATGGTTCGGTTCGCAATCTCACGGCAACCTCCGGGGTGCGCGAATCCGATGCGCTGTGGAGCAAGGACGGTCAACGCGTCGCCTATTTGAGCGACGAGGGCGGCGCTCAAGCTCTACTGATACGCGATGCAGGCGGGTTGGAGAAACCTGTACGGCATGCGTTGGGAAAGATGGGCTACTTTACCCTGCTGGGCTGGTCGCCGGACGGCCACCGCGCCGCGTTTGAGGATAATCATCTGCATCTTTACGCGATCGACCTCACGACCGACGCAGTCACCCTCATCGATTCAACGCCTCGCCGGCTCAGCTTCCGGGTGGATTTCTCGCCCGACAGCCAGTGGCTCGCTTATACCGTGATCGGGGAGAATTATTTCACCCAGGTGCGACTGCACAGTTTCGCAGCCTCGAAAAACATCGATTTGACCGACTCCTTCGTTCAAACCGATACGCCGGTGTTCGGCAGCAACGATCTGCTGTATTTCACCGCATCAATCGATGCGGGCCCCACGCGCGTTTCGCTCGACATGTCGACGCAGGAGCGTCCGTTGCGCATGGCCGTCTATGCGGCCGTGCTCTCCGCCGCCGGGCATTCTCCCTTGCCGCCAAAGAGCGGCGATGAGGACGCAAAGGGCAGCAAAGGCCCCGACAAAGAAAAGAATAAGGATGCCGCCAAGTCCGACTCGGAAGCCAAATCCAAGAAAGGCGGCGAGGACGATAAAGCCGACACGACGATCAAACCCACGCGCGTTGATTTCGGGTTGTCGCAACGATTCGTGCCGATTCCCGTCGCAGAACGTAACTATGAGCGTCTCGTCGTCGGCGCGGATGGCGCCTTGTTCTACATCGCTCGGCGACAGCCGGGGTCGAGCCTCGAACCCCCGGGTCCGGACGCCAATGCCAATGCGGATTTGTATCGATTCAATTTCGAGGAACGCGAGGAAAAGCTGCTCAAATCGCATCTGGTCGATTTTTCGGCCAGCGCGGACAAAAAGAAACTTCTCCTCATCTTGGGCGAAGACAAGCTGGAAGTCGCGGATGCCAACGAGAAGCTCGAGTCGAAGCCGGTCGATTTGAGCAACGTGAAGATGCTCGTCGATCCCCGCCAGGAGTGGCGGCAAATTTTCGATGAAGCCTGGCGCATGGAACAACAGTATTTCTACGATCCCAAAATGCATGGACTGGCTTGGACTGCGATTCGCGCACGCTATGAGCCGCTGCTGCAGTTCGTGCAGCGCCGCGAAGACCTGAGCGAGTTGTTGGTCGAAATGATCGGCGAAATGCAAGTCGGGCATAACCGCACGGGCGGCGGCGATGTCTATTCGGCAACGCCGACAGGGACCGGTTTATTGGGCGCCGACTTCACGGTCGAGAACAACCAATATCGAATTCAAAAGATCTATCACGGCGATCGCTGGAATCCGTTCATCGTCGCGCCGCTTGCGACTGCCGGAGTCGATGTCGAGGAAGGCGACACGATATTGGCGATCAACGGTCATCCGTTAGACGCGTCTGTGAACATTTTCTCGCTGCTCGAGGGCACCGCGGGTAAACAGGTCTCCTTGACCGTGAGCCGCGCCGGACAGAGCGGCTCTCACACCGCAGTGGTTATTCCCATTGCGAGTGAGGCGGCGCTGCGCCAATGGAATTGGGTCGAAGCCAATCGTGAATACGTGGAGCGCAAGAGCGGCGGCAAAGTGGCCTATGTGTACCTGCCCGATACCGCCGGCGACGGATACACGTTTTTCAACCGCATGTTCTTTGCCCAGGTCGATAAGCCGGCGCTCATCGTGGACGATCGCCGCAACAGTGGTGGCCAAGCCGCCAACTATGTGCTGGAGGTCCTGAACCGCAAGTATCTTTCGGGATGGAAAGATCGCGACGCCTTGGTATTCAACACGCCCGCCGGCGCCATCTACGGACCCAAAGCCATGCTAATCGATCAGGACGCAGGGTCCGGCGGCGATTTTCTGCCGTACGGCTTTCGGCGGCTGGGCCTCGGCAAACTCATCGGCACGCGCACATGGGGCGGATTGATCGGGATATCCGCCAATCCCTCGTTGATCGACGGTGGATTTCTCAGCGTACCGTTCTTTCGAGTGTTTACGCCGGAGGGCGAGTGGCGCGTCGAGAATGAAGGCGTTGCTCCGGATGTCGAGGTGACCTTGGACCCGCTGGCCGTAAACGCCGGCAATGATGTGCAGTTGGATGCGGCTATCGCCGAGGTCTTGCAGCAGCTCAAGAATGCCCCGGAAGTTCCACGCAAAACAGCGCCGCCCATTCCGGTTCAGGTGGGCAAATGAGCACCCAGGGCGGATGCCGGTCAGCCTTGATGGCCTGCGCCTTGAGCGTGCTGCCCTTGAGCGGGTTCGGCCAAGGTTCGCACCTGGCGACGCTCGCGGAGTCCTTGAGCCGTACGAGCATCCGTGCCCCGGCGATTTCGCCCGATGCCCGTTCGGTGGCCTATCTACAGCGCGAGACCAATTGGAAGGAAAATGAGTTTGTCTGGCAGCTATGGCGGGTCGATGTGGGCAGCGGCAAAGCGGTGCAACTGACGCGCGGCAAGAAATCGGTCGCATCGGCGGCATGGTCCCCGGACGGCCGCTGGCTCGCCTTCGTTACCGAGCGCGAGGCGAACGTCATCGAACCGTATGCGGCCGTCGAGAAAGATGTGGCCGCAAAGGAGGACGGCAAAAGCGGCACGTCCGCGGCAAAGCCGGCCGCAAAGCAAATCTGGGTCATCGCTCCGGATGGCGGCGAAGCCTGGCCGCTCACCAAATCGGAGACCGACGTCGATGAGTTTCAGTGGACGAAGGATGGCAAGTGGATTGTGTTTACCGCGGCGGAGCCGCCCAACAAAGGCGGCAAGGCGCGTAAGGAGCGCTACAGCTCCTACGATGTCGTCGAGAAGGATTATGAGCAACATCAGCTGTGGGGAGTCGATGCCGACGCCGCCATCAAGACGCTTCAGCCGCAAAGCGCGATGCAGTTGACCTCCGATCCCGCCCTGACCATCAAATCGTTCGCGATCTCGGGACAGTCCGATCGGGTTGCGTTCAGCGCCGGTCACAATCCGCTGTTGGCCTTCAATATGGACGAAGATATTTATTTGATGGATCTTCCGCGAGCCGCCGGCTCCAGCCCAGGGACGGTGACAAAAATCGTCGCCCTGCCGGGCCCGGACCGCGTCCCCATGTTTTCCTTGGATGGGCGGCAGCTGGCCTTTGTTACCAGTCTCGGACAGCCGAAATTCTTTTATGCCAATACCCACATCGCTTTGGTCGATATCGCGACCGTCCTGAAAAAGCCGGCCGCCACCGCCGCGGATGTGCGCGATTTGACACAGAGTTTCGACGAAGATCCCGACGCGCTCGAGTGGGTCCCGGGCGGACTGTACTTCGGCGCCACCCAGAAGATGACCGCAAAATTGTTCCGATTGGATGGCTCGAGCTGGCAAATCCAGCCCGTGTCCACAGACGATCATTTGATCATCAACGAGGCGAGCGTGACGCCCGATGGCGCCGCCATTGCCTTCACGGCGGACGATGCGACCCACTTGACGGAGCTTTATATCTCGAGCGCGAAGAGCTTTGCGCCGAAAAAACTCACCGACCAGACGGCGCAGGTCAGCGCCTGGAAGCTCGGCAGCGTGGAGGTCGTCTCGTGGAAGAGCAAAGACGGCACCGTGATTGAAGGGGTGCTGCACAAGCCCGCCGACTATGATCCGAAGCGCAAATACCCGCTGCTGGTC
>DATNKC010000179.1:0-6075 GCA_035603615.1 Steroidobacteraceae bacterium
CGCGAAATTCGTGCCCAATCTCGAGTTGGGGATTTCCTTCATGCCCCTAGGTGTCCCGACCGGGCCCCTGCGTGCGCCGGGCAGCAACGGGCTGGCATTCGTATTTCAATCCTTCATCGACGAGATCGCGCATGCCGCGGGCCAAGATCCCCTGCAATATCGGATCGATCTGCTCGGCGAGCGCCGCCAAGTCGGTGCATTTGACACCGGGCGCATGATCGATGTGCTGGCGCTGGTCCGCGATAAATCCGGATGGGGCCGCCGCAAGGCCCCCAAGGGTTCCGGCATGGGGGTGGCATTTTATTACAGCCATCTCGGATATTTCGCGGAAGTGGTGCACGCGACGGTGGCCGCGGGCGGCAAAATCACGGTCGACAAGGTCTGGGTGGCCAGCGATGTGGGCAGCCAGATCATCAATCCGCTCGGCGCCGAAAATCAGGTGCAGGGTGCCGCGCTGGACGGCATCGGCACGGCCTTGGGACAGGTCATTACCCTTGAAAACGGCAAAGTGGTGCAAAGCAATTTCAACGATTTTTTATTGCTGCGCATGAATCAAGCGCCTCCCATCGAAGTGCATTTTCTCAAGACCGAGCATCCGCCGACCGGATTGGGCGAGCCGGCGCTGCCGCCGGTGCTGCCGGCGCTGTGCAATGCGCTGTTCGCGGCGAGCGGCGTGAGGATTCGCAGCCTGCCGATCGATCCGCAATTGTTTGCCTAGCCGCCCGTCAGCACATCCTCGCGCAGCACAGTGTCGGGCGACATCAACGTTTCGCTGCGGCGTTCGCGCGCATCTTGCACGCTCTGCGGTTTGACGAAAACCGCGGACACTTCCGGGTGAGTGCCGCGGATCTGTTTCTCCATATCGACCACGGCGCGTTCGATGTCCGGGGCCCGCATGTAGTCGAAGAAATCGAGGCTCAAATAGACTACGACGCTGTTCGGCGCGAGATGCACCGTGGCGATGCTGTTGGCATTGCACACGCCGGGCATGGCCGCGGCGATGCGAATGATGGCATCGCTCAAGGAGGGGTCGGCGCGCTCGCCGATGAGCAGTGCCTTTGATTCCTGGGCCAGGAGCGCCGCGACGCCGGCCAAGATGGCGGCAATCATGAGAGACGCGATCCCATCCCAACGGCTATCCGCCGTCAGGATCGCCGCGGTGGTGCCGGCCCCGGCGACCAAAATTCCCAACAGGGCAGCCGAGTCCTCGAAGACCACGATGAAGGCGGGCGGGTCCTTTGATTGGCGGAATGCCTGCCACCAGCTTAAGTGGCGCTTGGACTGCCTGAATGCCCTCGCGCCAACGAACCAGGAGCCGCCTTCGAACACCAGGGACGCGGCAAGCACAAGGTAGATGACCAGGGGTCTTTCGATGGGTTGCGGCTGCAGCAGGCGCTGGATACCCTGGTAGGCCGAAACTCCGGCGCCCACGGCGAAGATCAACAATGCCACCACAAAGCTCCAAAAATACAGCTCCCGGGCATAGCCCAAAGGGTGCTCGCGATCTGCCGGACGGCTGGAGCGGGCGATGCCGTAGAGCAGCAGGAGTTCATTGATCGTGTCGACCAGCGAATGCACCGCCTCGCTCAGCATGGCCGCCGAGCCGGTCATCGCGGCGGCAACGAATTTCGCCGCCGCCACCAGCACATTGCCGGCCAGTGCTGCCCAAACCGCTTTGAGGGTGCCGCCCGTCGCCATGCCGGATTCTAGCTTGAAGAATCGCCCGGCGGCCCCAACTCATCCGAACCAACCCTAAACACTTAAGGCCATGACGACAGAAACCGAGCCGGCGGCTGCACAAAAGCCGCAAATCAAGGAGTTCCAGGCAGAAACCAAGCAAGTGCTGCGCTTGGTGATCCATTCGCTGTACTCGCACAAGGAAATTTTCCTGCGCGAGCTGATCTCGAATGCCTCGGATGCCTGCGAGAAATTGCGCTTCGAGGCGATCGCCAAGCCTGAGCTTTTGGGCAGTGATGCACTGTCGATCACGCTGACCCCGGACACGGACGCCGGCACCTTGAGCATCAAGGACAACGGCATCGGCATGAGCGAGGCGGAGATCATCGACAATCTCGGCACCATCGCGCGGTCCGGCACCAAGAAATTTCTGGAGACCTTGAGCGGCGATTCCGCCAAGGACGCGCAGCTGATCGGCCAATTCGGCGTCGGCTTCTATTCGGCCTTCATCGTGGCCGACAAAGTCACCGTGCTCACCAAACGCAGCGATTCGCCCGGCGTGCGCTGGGAGTCCGACGGCGAGGGCCAGTACGAGATTCAAGCCGCCGACAAGACCGATCGCGGCACTGAAGTCATTTTGCACCTGCGGGACGAGGACAAGGAGTTTCTGGAGCCGGCGCGCCTACGTCAATTGGTGCGCAAGTACTCCGATCATTTGAGCATCCCGATCGTCCTGAAGACGGGCGAGACGCAAGAGACGCTGAATCAGGCCAAGGCCTTTTGGACGCGGCCGAAATCGGAACTCAAGGACGAGGACTATCAGGCGTTCTACAAGCACATCTCTCACGATACTGAGGACGCGCGGGTTTGGGCGCATAACCGGGTCGAAGGCAATATCGAATATACCTCGCTGCTGTACCTGCCGAAGCATGCGCCGTTCGATCTGTACGACCGCGAGCAGAAAGGCGGCATCCAGCTGTACGTCAAGCGCGTGTTCATCATGGATAAGGCGGCGGAACTCTTGCCGCCGTACCTGCGCTTCATGCGCGGATTGGTGGATTCGTCCGATCTGCCGTTGAACGTGTCGCGCGAGCTGCTGCAAAACAATCGCACCGTCGAGAAAATCAAAGCGGCCCTGGTCAAGCGCACGCTGGATCTGCTGGAGGATCTGGCGGCGAACAAGCCGGAGGAATACGCGGAATTTTGGAAAACCTTCGGCACGGTCTTGAAGGAGGGCATCATCGATGACCCGGCCAATAAGGTCAGGATCGCGAAACTGCTGCGCTTCCATTCGACCGCGGAGAGCGGCGATGCGCCGAATGTCACGCTCGACGCCTATGTGTCGCGGATGAAAGCGGATCAAAAGGCGATTTACTACCTGACGGCCGACACCTTGGCTGCGGCCCGCAACAGTCCGCACCTGGAGGGCTTCCGCGCCAAGGGCATGGAGGTTCTGCTGTTGACGGACCGCATCGATGAGTGGGTGGCGGGCCATTTGCATGAGTTCGAGGGCAAGCCTTTGGCGAGTGTCGCGAGCGCCGCGGCCGATGTTGCTTCCGCGATCGAAACCCCGGAAAAAGCCGCGGCGGAAAGCGCCTTCAAGGACACGTTGGATCGGCTGGGCAAGAGTCTGGCGGGCAAAATCGCCAGTGCGCAGGTCTCCGCGCGGCTCACTGATTCACCCGCGGTGTTGATCGCAGGGGAGTTTGGTTTGAGCTTGCGGATGGGGCGAATCCTCAAGCAGGCAGGACAGAACAATCCCTTCGCGGCGCTGCCGATTCTCGAACTGAATCCCAAGCACCCGCTGGTGCTGCGCCTCAAGGACACGTCTGACCAAGAAGCTTTCGCCGATTTGGCGCACGTGCTCTATGACCAGGCGATGCTCGCCGAGGGCGGCGAGCTGGAAGATCCGGCGGGCTACGTGCGGCGCGTAAACAAGCTCATTGTGGAAGGGCTTGCCGCGCAGCCGAAAATTATTTTGAGCTGAACATGCTGAGGCCGAAATGGGCTGCAAACGACGGTGCGACGGCAGCGGGCGCTAATCCCGAGGTCGGCCGCAATTCCGATGTCGATGACGGGGCGCTGCTCGACGCCTACTCCGGGGCGGTGATCGGCGCTCTCGAACGCGTCGCGCCCGCGGTGACCTTCATCGAAGTGGTGGGTCCAGCGCGAGCCGCTGCGCGCGGCCGGCGCGCGGAGCAAGCCAGTGGTTCGGGTTTTCTTTTCACGCCCGACGGCTATCTGCTCACCAACAGTCATGTGGTGAACGGGTCCGACGAGATCACGGTGCGTCTGAATGACGATACGCGGTTTCACGCCGACCTCGTCGGCGATGACCCGGACTCGGACTTGGCGGTGCTGCGCATCGGACACCCTAGTGCGCTGCCCTATGTGGAGTTCGGCGATTCCGCGCGTTTAAAGGTAGGCCAGGTCGCGATTGCCATCGGCAACCCGCTCGGCTATTCGAAGACCGTGACGACGGGCGTGGTGTCGGCGCTCGGGCGCACCCTGCGCGCAAAGTCCGGCCGGCTCATGCACGATGTCATTCAGACCGACGCCGCGCTCAATCCAGGCAACTCCGGTGGTCCGTTGGTTGATTCCCGGGGACGGGTAATCGGGGTCAACACGGCGATGATTCCCCAGGCCCAGGCGATTTGCTTTGCGACGGGCATCAATACGGCAAAATGGGTCATTGGCCAATTGTTTGCGCATGGTAGGGTACGACGTGCATATATCGGCGTTTCCGGCGCCACCGTGCCGATCGCGACGCGGGTGGTGCGGCATTTCAGCTTGCCGGGCAACACGGCCGTGCATGTCGCGGACATCGTCGCAGGCAGCCCGGCGGCGCTCGCCGGTGTGCAGACCGGCGATCGCATGGTTGCGCTCGACGGCGTGCGCATCAATGGAATCGACGGCCTGCAGCGCACCCTCGATGCGAGCTTGATTGGCCGCGAGTGTGAATTGCAATTGTTGCGCAGGTCGAGCGTGATCAAGACGACGATACGGCCGATAGAAATGCCGCTGCATCGAGCGGACGGCAAGTAAAAACATCAGGGGAATGGCGGCAATGAGTCCAACGCATCCGATCACCTTGGCGGTTCCGCCGGAACCCACCGATCACTCGCAAGGACCCGAGCACGCGCGGGTCGTTGTCGTGGAGTACGGAGACTTCGAGTGTCCAAGCTGCAAGGTCGCCGCCGCCACCCCGACGTTGCTGATGGAGCGATTTCCGAATCAGGTACGTTTCATATTCCGAAATTTCCCCTTGGAGGAGGCGCATCCGCACGCGTTGCTTGCGGCCGAGGCCGCCGAGGCCGCCGCAGCCCAGGGAAAATTTTGGCCGATGTACGATCTGCTGTTCCGCAATCAGGCGCATTTGACCGCGCCGGACCTGCAGCGCTACGCGAAGGAATTAAACCTCGATATGGCGCGCTACGTGTCGGAGATGGACGATCACATTTACCTGCAGAGGGTCCGCGAGCACATCGCCAGCGGCCGTTTGAGCCACATTCGCGCCACTCCGACCTTCTTCGTGAACGGCGTGGTTCAGGACATCTCTTACGGCATGAAGGCGTTGCACGACGCGGTCGCCGCCGCGCTGTCGCGCCACCAATAAAAAGGGCGCCTTTGAGAGGCGCCCGAACGGGGAATTTCTTAAGAGCAGCGCGCGGTCAGCTCCAGTCGTCTCCGCCGCCACCGCCGCCACCGCCGTCGTCCCACGAGCCGGGATCGTTGGCGCCAAAGTCATTGCCGCCCATGTCGCTATTGCTGTAGCCGGGCTCGGCCGCGTCGGCAGAAGGAATGACGCCCCCTTGGGGTCGGCCGCCATCCAAAAAGTGATGCGCGAGTTCTTCGCCGGCGACCACGCCGGCACCCACCGCCAAGCCGGAGGCCAGGCCGCCCGCGATGCCCGAACCCATGCCGCCGCCCATGGGCGCAGGGCCGTATCCCTGAGGACCGTAACCCGGTGGTGCGCCTGTGGGTGCACCGCCCACGCCGGGACCGGCGACCGGATACTGGCTGTAGGAGGGCGTCCGCCGCCGAAACAGCATTATCACAAGTCCGACCACGATCAGGCCAATGAGTATGCCGACCCAGGGGATACCGGGCGCCGGGCGCGCCGGAATCGAGACGATCTGGGCCCCAGACGAGCGAGCGTTCTGGCCCAGCTGCGACCGCAACTCTTGAACGGAACGCGGGCTGAAGGAGGTCAGGCCCGGATTCAGGCGCTCGGCAGTGGCCAATTCGGAGCGGGCAAGCGAAGTCTTACCCTCTTTGGCATACAGCTCCGCTTGCACATAGTGCGCTTTGGCGCTCGTAGGATGATCAGCCAGCACCTGAGTAATCATTTGCTGTGCCTGATCGAGATGGCCGCCGGCGGCCGCCTCATAAATTTGA
>DATNKC010000180.1:0-9664 GCA_035603615.1 Steroidobacteraceae bacterium
CAAGTGCTGGAACAGGTCCCCCAGGCTCCCGCACACCAGCTGCAGTGCGCCCTCCGGTAAAATTTTCGAATCAATGATGCGGCGGACCACGAGTTCAGTGAGGTACGCGGTCGCGGTCGCGGGTTTGACGATGGCCGGCATCCCGGCGAGCAAGGTCGGCGCCAGTTTTTCCAGCATTCCCCACACCGGAAAATTGAAGGCGTTGATGTGGATGGCGGCGCCCTCGCGCGACACGTAGAGATGCTGACCCACGAAGGTTCCGCCCTTGGACAAGACCTCGACATCGCCATCCACATAAACATGGGAATTCGGCAGTTCTCGTGCGCCTTTGCCGGCGAAGGCGAACACCGTGCCGATTCCACCGTCGATGTCGATCAGTGCGTCGTTCTTGGTCGCGCCGGTGCGATAGGAGAGCGCGTAGAACTCTTCTTTGAGTTCGGACAGTTTTTTGGCGAGCGCTCTGAGCATCGTGGCGCGTTGATGGAAGGTGAGTTCGCGCAGCGCAGGACCCCCCACATCGCGCGAAAATTCGAGGGCCGCGGCGAAATCAATGCCGCTCGAGGTCGCCAGCGCGATGAGCTCGCCGGTGGTGGCATCGCGCATGGCGATGCCTTCACCGTCGCCGCTCTGCCAGTGTCCGCAGACATAACTCTGTAGATTCATGAAATGGTCCCGTTGGGTGTGGGGGGGCGCAGGCGCGCACTGCGTCCGCGGAAAAGCGCGACCGACTCACCCGAGCTCTTGGTGACGCGCACATCGTAAATCCCATGACGTGCACTGCGCGAGACTTCAGTGGCGAGCGCGGTCAAGCGTTCGCCGGCGGGCGTCGGCGCCAGAAATTCTATGCTGGCGCCGGCCGCAACCATCGGCTCGCCACGGGAGTTGCAAGCAAACGCAAAGGCGCTGTCGGCCAGCGTAAAAATAACCCCGCCGTGACACAGGCCATGGCCATTGACCATCTCCGGACGCACCGTCATGCAGACGCGCACGCTGCCTGGCGCGACGTCGAGGATTTCGAGACCTAAACTCTGCGAGGCGCGATCGGTGCGATACATGGATTGAACCGCGGAGCGCGCTAGCTCAAGCGCGCTGGCGGAACCCGGCATTGTTTCTTTGCCGGTCAAGCCCGGCGCAGTTTCCCGCGACACACTAGCGGCCGGTGAAGCGCGGCGAGCGCTTCTCGGTGAAGGCCGCGACACCCTCGGCGTAGTCGCTCGAGCGGCCCAGCTCGCGCTGCACGTCACGCTCGACATCGAGCTGCTCCTTGAAGCTGTTTTGCCAGCTGCGCCGCAGAGCGCTTTTCGTGGCCGCGAGCCCGCGCGTGGGCGCCACGGCAAATTGACGCGCCATGGCGTCGACCGTGCCGGCAAGCTCCGCGTCCTCGACGCATTGCCAGATCAACCCCCAGGCGGCGGCCTGCTCGGCGGGCAGTTTGTTGCCCAACAAAGTCAACCCCATGGCGCGGGCATCGCCGACCAGCCGCGGCAAGAACCACGTGCCGCCGGAATCGGGAATCAACCCGAGCTTGGAGAAGGCTTGCACGAAATTCGCGCTGCGGGCCGCGATGACGATATCGCAGGCCAGCGCAATGTTGGCCCCCGCGCCGGCGGCGACGCCGTTGACCGCCGCGATGACCGGCATCGCCAAATTGTGCAGCGACAGCACCAGCGGGTTGTAGCGGTTTTCCAACGATTCGCCGAGGTCGACGCCTTGCGAGCCGGGCGCGACCGCGCGATCACCCAGGTCCTGTCCGGCGCAAAAGCCGCGGCCGGCGCCGGTGAGCACCAGGACGCGTGCGCCGCTCTCCGGAATGCTCGACAACGCCTGGCGAACTTCGCCGTGCATTTGCGTGTTGAAACTGTTGAGCTTGTCGGGCCGGTTCAATGTCAGACGAGCGATGCCGCTGTCCACCTCGAACAAAATGGTCTCGTATGACATGCTTTCCCCTCAAGTCCTAAGTGAGCAACTATTTCTGGTCGTAGCTGATTTCAAGCGTGGGCGTGGTGGGCCGCGCCTGACAGCACAGCACGAAGCCGGCGTCGGTCTCCCAGCGCTCCAACGCAATATTATGCGTCATGACCGCGGCGCCCTCGGTGATTCTAGCGCGGCAGGTCGCGCAGATCCCGGAGCGGCAGGAGAAGGGCAGTTCGAGCCCGGCCCGTTCCGCCGCGTCGAGCACCGACGGATCGCCCGGCGCCATGGGGAAGCTGCGGCGCCGACCGTCCATGGTCACCGTGATGGTTGCCAAGACTTCCTCGGGCGCGGTCGCGTCGATCTGTTTCGTGAGTATCTCGAGCGGCCGCGAATTCGCGGTCGCGAAGCGCTCGAAGCGAATGGGCGCGTTGCCGTTCAATGCCTTGATGGCATTTCGCACCTCATCGACCATGTCTCCAGGGCCGCAAATCAAGTACTCATCCGCGCTGGAAATCTCCTGCAGCTGCTGCGCCAGCTCGGCGACCTTCTTGGCGTCAATGCGTCCGTTCAAGAGTTCAGTGTGCTGAGGCTCGCGGCTCATGACAAAGTGCAGCGACAGCCGATCCATGTAGCGATTCTTCAGGGCCAGGGTTTCCTCCAGAAACATGGTGCGCGAAATGCTGCGATTGCCGTAAATCAGCGTGAAGTGGCTGCGCGGCTCCCGCGCCAGGATGTCCGTCGCGAGCGACATGATGGGCGTGATGCCGCTGCCTGCGGCAAACGCCACATAAGAGAATTGGCGCGCAGGATCGATTGTCGTACGAAACCGTCCCATGGGGGTACCGACATCGAGAAGATCCCCGGGCCGAAGATTCGCGGCCAGATCGGCCGACATCAGGCCGCCGGTTTGCCTCCGAATACCCAGTTTGAGCGCGCTGCCGCCTGGCGCTGTGACGATGGAATAAGTACGGCGTTCGTCGCGATCGTTGATGGTCCGGCGCACCGTGACGTACTGGCCCGCATGATGCGCAAAGGTCTCGCGCAGTGCCGCAGGGACCTCCACTGTCACGCAGGTCGCATCCTCGGCGGCGCGCTCGACCGCGGTCACTTTCAGCGGATGGAAACTTAAGGCCGCCATGTCAAATGCACTTGAAGTATTCGAAAGGTTCGAGACAGGCGCGGCAGCGGTGCAGCGCCTTGCACGGCGTCGAGCCGAACTCGCTCACCATTTCCGTGTCGAGCGATTGGCAGCGCGGACACGCCAGCGGACGAGTCCCGCGCAGCACGTCGCGCATGTTCGATACGCTCTGATCCGGCGGAACGATGCCGTACTCGAGCAGCTTGCGCCGCCCGTCGGCGCTGATCCAATCGCTGCTCCATGGGGGCGAGAGCACGGTGGTCACCTTGAAATCGCCCACGGAGCCCTGCCGCAGCGCATCCTGCACCGAGCGGCGAATTACTTCCGTCGCCGGACATCCCACATAGGTAGGCGAGAGCCCTATTTCAAGTTGTCCATCGGATCCCACCTCGACAAAACGCACTAACCCCAAGTCAACGATGCTCAGGGCAGGGATTTCAGGATCTTCCACGGACGCAAGCAGCGGCCAAGCCGCCGCGACACGCGCCGCTGGTTCGCTCACCGCCGCCACGCCCGCCGCTGCCGTTCGTTCATCGCCGCGTAAACTCACGGCACTCACCAGCGCGCGTCCGGATACGTGCGTTGCAGATATTGCATCTCGGCGAGGATGTAGCCCAGATGCTCGCTGTGCTGACCGCGCTTGCCATGCCAGGCATGCGGGCGATCCGCGGGCCGCTTCAAGGTCGCCTCATTCAGGATCGCATCGATGCGCACGCTCCACGCGGCATGAACTTCGGAAAGTTGCGGTGCGACACCGATGTCGGCCATCTGATGATCCAAATCGTCCGCCGCGAACAGCTCCACGGTGTAAGGCCACAGCAAATCAAGCGCGGACTGCGCGCGTGCATGACTCTCCGCAGTTCCGTCGCCGAGGCGCACCAGCCAGTCGCTGCTGTAACGCAGGTGGTAGCGAATTTCTTTCACCGACTTGGCGGCGATCGCTGCCAAACGCTCATCGCGCGATCCCGCCATGCGCTCGTAGAGTTCGAGCTGAAATGCGTCGATCAACACCTGTCGGACAATGGTTTGGCCAAAATCGCCGTTCGGTTGCTCCGCCAGGATCGCGTTGAAATACGCGCCCTGCTCGCGCAGATAGGCGAGTTTGTCTTCGTCGCGGCCGCGCCCTTCGATCTCGCCTGCGTAGGTGAGCAGCAGCCGCGCTTGCCCGATCAAGTCGAGCGCAATATTGGCGAGGCCCAAGTCCTCTTCCAGAGCCGGAGAATGGCCCACCCATTCACCCAAGCGCTGTCCCAGCACCAAGCTCAAATCACCGAGCCGCAGGACGTAGCGAAATAGCGCGTCCGAGTCGACCTTGGACGCATGCGCGCTCATAGGGTTTTAACCTCGTCGGGGATTTCATAGAAGGTGGGATGACGGTAGATCTTGTCGCGCGCCGGTTCGAACAAGGAATCGGTTTCCGCAGGATCGGACGCCACGATGGCGCTGGACGGCACCACCCAGATGCTCACGCCCTCTTGCCGGCGCGTATATAAATCGCGCGCATGATCGATCGCCATGCGCGCATCGGAGGCGTGCAAACTGCCCACGTGCTTGTGATCGAGGCCGCCGCGAGCGCGGACGAACACTTCATAAAGAGGCCACTGGCGTTTATCTTCCATATGCGTGCTCCTTAAACCGTTGCCGCATGCTTCGCCGCAGCCGCGCTGAGCTTTGCGGCGTCGCCGCCGTGCTTCGCCGCATAAGCGCTGGCCGCTTCGCGCACCCACGCTCCGGACGCATGCGCATTGCGGCGTGCGGCGATGCGCTCCGCATTGCACGGGCCGTTGCCTTTGAGCACCTGGTCGAACTCGGTCCAGTCGATGGGCCCGAACTCGTGCTGTTGCTTGGACTCATTCCAGCTAAGCTGCGGGTCAGGCACGGTCAGGCCTAAGAATTTGGCCTGCGGTACGGTGAAATCGACGAACTTCTGCCGCAGTTCGTCGTTCGAAAAACGCTTTATCTTCCAGCGCTGCGAGTCGCCCGTATGGGTCGAATTTGCATCCGAGGGACCGAACATCATGAGCGCCGGCCACCACCAGCGATTCAGCGCCTCTTGCGCCATGCGCTTTTGCTCCGCGGTGCCCTGCGCCAGGTGCAGCATCAGGTCGTAGCCTTGGCGCTGATGGAAGCTTTCTTCGCGGCATACCCGCACCATGGCGCGGGCATAGGGACCGTATGAGCAACGGCACAGCGGAATCTGATTCATGATGGCGGCGCCGTCCACCAACCAGCCGATGGCGCCGACGTCGGCCCACGTCGGCGTCGGATAGTTGAAGATGCTCGAGTACTTGGCCTTGCCCGAGAGCAGCTGTTCGACCAGTTGATCGCGGCTCACGCCGAGGGTCTCAGCGGCACTGTAGAGGTAAGCGCCGTGACCGCCCTCGTCCTGCACCTTGGCAATCAAGATCGACTTGCGTTTCAGGGTCGGCGCACGCGTGATCCAGTTTCCTTCGGGCAACATGCCGACGATTTCGGAATGCGCGTGTTGAGAAATCTGTCGGATCAGGGTGTTGCGATAGCGGACCGGCATCCAGTCCTTGGGCTCGATCTTCTCCTCCGCGTCAACGCGGGCTAAAAAGCGCTGCTCGAGTGCGCTTTCATCCAACTGCGCCGCGGTTTCCGCGCTCTGCGTATCCAAAGCCTGCGTGTACATGCCCAACCCCCGGGAAGTTCAGCCAGTGCAGGCATTGTGATACAAAAAATATGGAAATGCAAAGATTTATGTGTCATAAAGGCGGCACCTTAGGAAAGCGAAATGGCCAAGAACGCCCGCCCCACCCCCACCCCCATCGCCCTCACTGCCGGCGCCGAGCTGGTGGCTCGATTTCGCCGACAGCGCCCGTTGCGCGGCGGTTCGCTCATCGTCACGCTATTCGGCGATTCCATCATGCCGCGCGGCGGCACCATCGCTTTGGGCAGCTTGATTGATCTCGCGGCGCCCTTTGGACTGAATGAACGTCTGGTGCGTACCGCCACCGCGCGACTGGCGCACGACGGTTGGCTGGAAGGACACCGCGCGGGCAAGCTCAGCGAATATCGTCTGTCGAAGCATGGTCGCGCCCGCTTCGCCGAGGCGACCAAGCGCATTTACAGTGAACCCGATACGCAGTGGTCGGGCCGCTGGACGCTGCTCGTCGTGCCGCCGATGCGGGCCGCCGAGCGGAACGAGATTCGCGAAGAATTGGTGTGGCGCGGATTCGGCGAGATTTCCGCCAATGTGTTCGTGCACCCGGAGTTGGATCCGCAGGCCTTGCGCTCGCAGCGCGATTCGGCCGGACTGCTCTCGAAAGTCGTGGCATTCGAGGCATCGCTCGCGGGCGAGGATGCTCCGCAACGCTTGGTCGATTTGGGATGGGACCTGGAAGATCTAGGGTTGCGATACCAGCGCTTCGTCGCTCGCTTCGCGCAGGTGCTGGCGGAACTCAAAGATCCTCGCGACATCGAGCCCAAAGACTGCTTTCTGGTGCGCACGCTGCTGATCCACGAATATCGCCGCCTGCATTTGCGCGACCCCTTGTTGCCGGCACAGCTGCTGCGGCCCAATTGGCCCGGCGCGCAGGCGGCGGTACTCTGCCGCGATATTTACGCGCGGGTCTTCGCCCCGTCGGAAGCCCATCTGTCGCGCGTCGCGTCCCGCCTTGCGGGCGCGCTGCCGGCCGCGGACCCTTTAGTCCTGCAGCGCTTCGGCGGCATCGGGCCACTGCTCCAACGTCTTGACGACAAGGCCTAAAAAGGCGTTCGCCTGGAATGCATCCAGCGCTCGATGATCGATGGTCAGGGTGAGATAGCACATGGAGCGCACCGCAATGGACTCGCCGCCGTCCACATCGATGACGCAAACACGGCGCTGCACTTTACCGACCCCGAGGATGGCCACCTGCGGCTGATTGATGACAATGGGCGCGGCGAGCAGGCTGCCGCCGACGCCGTGATTGGAGATGGTGAAGGTGCCCCCGCGCACATCCTGCGTCGTGAGCTTGCCGGTGCGCGCCGCTTCGACCGCCTGCTGCAGGCGTTGCGCGATCTCGAACAAGCTCAACTGTTGCGCGCGGTGAATCACCGGGACGATCAGGCCCTTGTCGCCCAAGGCCGTGCCCACGCCGATGTTCACATCGCCGTGCAACTCCATGGCGTCTTGACGAAAGGTGGCGTTGACCTCGGGATGCATGCGCAATGCCCGAACACAGGCGCTGATGAAGTAGACGGTCAAAGTGAGTCGCGCGCCGCGCGACTCATAACTCTTGGCATGCAAGGCGCGATGCTTCAGCACGCGGGTTAAGTCCGCTTCGAATAAGGTCGTGACGTGCGGCGCGTCCGCCAAACTGCGCGTCATGTGCTCCGCCACTCTGCGCCGCATGGCGGTGTGCGGAACGAGCGTGTTCGCGGCGGCAGACATGTCCTCGGTTTGCGCAGCACGCGCAGTTTGCGAGGGGCGCGCGACCTCCGCGACATGCCGCGTCACATCCTGCGCAGTGACACGGCCATTGCGGCCGGTGCCGTTGATGGCGCCCGGCGCGATGTCATGCTCCTGCAGCAGCCGCCTGACCGAGGGACTCAGTAATTCCGAATCCGCACGATTACTTGCGGCCGCGCGCTGGGTTTCGATTTTCGCCGCAGCCCCGGGTGCCTTGGTCTCTGCGGTGAGCGTCGCTTCGCCCGGCAATCTCAATCGCGCCAGCACCTCGTCCGGGCTGACTTCAGCGCTTTCCAGTTTCAGGACTTCGATCAACGTGCCACTGGCCGGCGCGGGCACCTCGACGGTGACCTTGTCTGTTTCCAGTTCCACCAGCGGCTCGTCCTTGACGACCAAGTCGCCGACGGCTTTGCACCACTTGAGAATCGTGGCCCGGGTTCCTTCCTCGTTCGCGGGGGCCAGCACGTCCTTGATGCCGCTCATCTCAGATTTCGGCGAGGTTGATGATCGCGCGCGTGATGGTCTCGATGCCGGGCAGCACGGCATCGAGCAGTACTGGATTATGCGGACTCGGAACATCCGGCATGGCCAGACGCTCGATGGGCGCGTCGAGATCGAAGAAAGTCTCTTTGGCGAGCACCGCCGCGATTTCCGCGCCGAATCCGGCGGTCATCGTGTCCTCGTGAACAATGAGGCAGCGGCGCGTCTTGCGTACCGATGCCAGCGTAGCCTCGCGATCCCACGGCGACAGCGTGCGTAGGTCGAGCAGGTCCGCCGATCTGCCGCTGGTGTCGATCGCCTGCTCGCAGCGCTCCACCATTGCGCCCCACGTGACGACGGTCAGTTCGCCGCCCTCGCGCAACAAGCTGGCCTTGCCGAACGGCACGACGAATTCATCGCCCGGGTAGGGGCGGCGCGCCCAGCCGCCATCGAGCAGCGAGCGGTGTTCGAAGAATATCGTTGGGTCGTTGCCGCGCAAGGCGCTTCGCAGCAACCCCACCGCGTCCTGCGCGTTCGAGGGCATGGCCAGACGCCAGCCGACGCCGTGCAGCCACTGCACTTCGTTCGATTGGCTGTGCCAGGGATCGCCGCACTTGAAGAATCCACCGGGAATGCGCACCACCATCGGCGCCGCAAATCGATTCACGGTTCTCCAGCGCATCGTGCCGCAGTCATTCAACTGCTCAGCGGCAGGATCGGCGTACTTCCGGAACTGAATTTCAGGTACCGGCATGAGCCCGGCAGCGGCCATGCCGACCGCGCGGCCGATGATGCCTTCCTCGGACAGACTGGTGTCGAACACCCGCTCGACGCCGAAGCGTTCTTGTAGTCCCAAGGTCGCCGCATGCACGCCGCCCTTGCGGCCCACGTCTTCGCCGAAAACCAACATGCGCGGATTGACGGCCAGTTCATGCTCCAGCGTGCGGCGTACCGCGGTGACCAAGTTGATACGCGGACCTTGCGGCTCGGCGCGCTCGGTCCCCGGCGCAGGCTCGACGCCGGCGCCGCGTAGGCCGCCTTGCTGCTGCAGATCGAGCGAACCGTCCTCGCGAGTTTCGGAAAAGACATAGCGCTGAATGCTCTTAGGGTCGGGTGCCCCGCGCCGCTCGACATCGAGCAGGGTCCGCGCGACCAGGGCGCGAGCTTCAGAAACCTCGAGATCCCAATCGGCCTCAGAGAGGATGTGCGGGACCAGCTGCTCGCGCAGTTTGCTCAAAGGATCGCGAGTTTTTTCCGCGGCGATCTCCTCGGCGGATTTGTAGGTCTGGGTGTCTTGGCCCGAGTGGCCGGAGAGGCGCGGCACCACCAGCCTGATCAGTGCCGGACCCTCGCCGGACCTGACGCCGGCGACCGCGTCTTCGATCAGCGCTGCGGCGGCGAGCGGATCGGAGCCGTTGCCATCGAGGATGCGCAGTCCGCGAAAGCTCGCCAGATTGCGGGCGATGTTGCCGCCGGGAGTTTGCTGCTGCGAACTCACCGAAATTCCATAGCCGTTGTCTTCAATGAAGAACAGGAACGGCAATCGCTCGGTGGTCACGATATTGAGCGCCGACCAGAATCCATTGGTCGCCGTCGATGCTTCTCCGCCGTGCGCGACGGCGATGCTGCCGCGACACGACTGCTCTCCCAGCGATTCTGAGCGATAGCGCAGCGCCTGAGCCCAGCCGACCGCCGGAGTGTATTGCGCGCCGACGCCG
>DATNKC010000181.1:0-4830 GCA_035603615.1 Steroidobacteraceae bacterium
CGGGAGCCTTGCCGCGGCATAGAGTTCCATTTCTCTCTGCAGCTCGCGGCCGGCCCTCCTCAATTCGCTGTCGCGATCGTCGTTGTGAATGTCTAAGCGGTTGCGCACCGCGTCCACAAAATGTTCGAGCGCAGCCACCAACGATTTGCCACTCACGGCTTCAATTCGCGGCGCTGTCGAAGCGGACGTCGGCCGAGCAGGCGCGACGGCAGACGCGGACGCAGGAGCCGGAGACACCGCAGGCGCCTCAATTCTGAGGATGCGCGTAGTGCGGACGACAGAAATCTCGTGCTCGATGAGCAGGTTTGCGGCAATCGCGAGAGCAACGACAGCGGCAAATGCCACCCCCAGGTGTGCGCCAATGCTCCATCGCCAATTCAGCGAGAACGCGCGCAATCGCACGGGATTGATATGTGACTCCCAAGGCCTCTGATGCACTGCAGCTTACTGAGAGGCTTTCGGAAAAACTGAGATGGGACACTAGAAAAGGGGCAAAGCGCGAGCCCTCTGTACGTTAGCGCACATAGCGCTGCGGCCTGAAGTTGAGGTCGCTAACGTAAGTTAAGGCGACTGAGGAATTCCCGGCCGGCGACGCTGAGGATGACTTTGCCGGTTCCCGGCTCATGGTCGATCAACCCATCGATACAGGCGTCCTCCCAAATCGACAGCCGCGGACAGGAAGTGCGCCAGGTTTCCATAATCTCGCTGTAATCGCGCGGCCGTGCAGCGATCCATTCGAGCATCTGGCGGGTTAGGGCTTGCGTCGCGGTAGTCATGGCTGCCTGGCTTTCATTTTACCGAAGGCGGCGCGGCCCGGCACTTGCGCAACACAATTTTTGTGACACTCGGTAAATTCAGCCGTATATAGCTGTATGACCCTTGAGCATGCGGCGTCAGGTCGGTTAACGGAGTTCATGGAGACCAACGAGCTGAACTGGGATGCCGTGTACGCTCACGAGGCTCCGCGCATCTACAACTATTTTCGGTTTCGATTGGGCAGGGACAGCGACGTTGAGGAACTGACCGCCCGAACATTCGAACGCGCGTGGCGCTCGCGGTCGCGCTACCGGCGCGATCTGGCGGGGTTCGCAACCTGGCTATTCAAGATTGCGCAAAATATTGGAACGGACCATTTGCGTGCGCGGCGTGAGCATCTGCCGCTCGATGCGGCCCTCGAAGTGACGACGGAAGGCACGCCCGAGCGGGACGCCGAACAACGTTCCAATCTTGCGAGGCTGGCGCTCCTGTGCGCGGCGCTGCCGGAGCGCGAGCGCGAGTTGATTGCGCTCAAGTACGGCGCGGTGATCAACAACCGCGCAATCGCCGAGCTTACGGGCTTAAGCGAATCCAACGTCGGCACCATCTTGCATAGAGTGGTTCAGACGCTGCGGGACCAATGGTGAGCCCCATGAAAAACGAGCCGGACGATGACTTTCTGCAGCGTCTGCGCGCTGAACCGAGCAGGAAATTCCTGTCGACGCTGAAGGCCAACCTGGATCGACAGACGATCAGTCAGGCGAAGGCGCGGCGCACGCTGTTTCGGACCGCGATATTGGCGGCATTGATCGGCGGCTCGGCCGTTGCGGTTGCGTTCGTGGTCTTGAGAGGCTCGCCGGCAGCCAGAACCTTTGTGCGGATGGTAGACATCGGCCCGGCGCAGTCCGCCGCCTCGAAAATTGCCGCGGAGCGAAGCGGCGGCGGCGCGCCGAAGTCCATCGTCTCGCCTGCGCAGGGCGGCGTGCCGCCGGCATCGGTAGTGTCCGGCGTGGCCGCGGCGCCGCCGGACGCTGCCGCGGAACAATCCCGCGGCGCCTTTGTGGTCGCGGGCCCGACCGCGATCATTCTCTATGCCCAAGAAAACGTGCGGCGCTGGCTGCCGCCGGGGTCGAAGAATCAGCCGGAATTCAACTTGACCTCGAGCGCCGAAGCACTGGCGATGCTCTGCCATGCACATCTGGGCACGGCCGCCGCGGCGGGCTTTGCCGACATCGCGGGTGCGAGCCGCCGCATCCTTCCGTCGGAACTCGAGACGTGCAAGTCAAACGGCGTTACCCGTGTGGCGGAACTGCAAACCGGCTACGAGACCGTGGTACTGGCGCGCAGCCGCCTGTATGGCGCGCCGAAGCTCTCGGCGCGCGACATTTTTCTGGCGCTGGCCGCTCAAGTCCCGGATCCCAACCGGCCGCAAGCCCTGATCAAGAATCCGTATCGCACGTGGAGTGCCGTCGACGGTGCGCTGCTGGAAGAAAGAATCGAAGTGCTTGGGCCGCCCTTGTCCTCGGCTACCGCGGCGGCATTCCGGCAAACCCTCATGGAGGCCGGCTGCGCGACCTTTCCCTGGCTTGCGGCGCTCAAGCAAACGGATTCTCCGCGCTACGAGAAGGTATGTCGAACGCTGCGCGACGATGGCGTCTATCGTGATCGGGGCGGGAGGCTGCAGGAGCAGCTCGAAACATATCCCAATGCCCTCGCGCTGCTCGATTTCCGAGAAGTGGCAGCGAAGCCGGATGCGTTCGTGGCGGCGTCCGTCGACGGGGTTGAACCGGGCATGGATACGATCGTCGCGGAGACCTATGCGGGCTCGCGCGCCATGTTCTTGTACGTGAATACCGCGAAGGTGAGCGGCGCCGTGTTCTCGTTTCTCGATGGATTCAGGGGCTCTTTGGACGAACCCTGGTCAATCACGACGCTCGTTGCCCCGCGGCGCCAAGCAGGCGCGCGCAAATATGTGGCGCCGCTGCAAGATATGAAATTTTGAGCAAAGGAGACGACGATGCGACAGGCCTATGTCATTTTTTTGATGCTGAGTCTCGTGGGCGCATGCGGTGCAGCGAGTGCGCAGGAGCGCAATGCCAACCCGCGCGTCGGCGCGGATAGCGCGGCGGAATCCGCGGGGCGAAGCGAGGGCGTGCCGATTGAACAGGTCATTGCCGCGGTGGCTAAGAAAACCGGCAAAAAATATCTCATCGATCCCCGAGTGCATGGCAATGCTGAGATTCTGGGCCAGGACATCGCCGCGGTCACCTACAGCGACCTGCTCTCCATCCTGCTGTTGAACGGATATACGGCCCTTGAAGGCAGTAACTACATCAGTGTCGTACCGGTGAATGACATGCGGGTGACGCCAATGCCGCTGGTCACGGGTAAGGAGAGCTACCCGGATGCACAATTCGTGACGATGGTCATCACCGTCAAGAACACCATGGCCCCAGGCCTGGTGCCTATCTTACGGCCGTTAATCCCGACCTACGGGCATCTGAGCGCGATGCCGTGTACCAATCAACTGCTCTTGGTCGACAATTTTGCAAATGTGAAGCGCCTGGAAAAGGTTATTGCGTCCTTGGATGTCGGCGCGCCGTACGTGCCGCGTTCCTGCCAGGGAGAAGGAGCGCCTGCGCCGGGAAATGCGGCGACTCATCCCTGAGTCCGTAGTCCGCCATGCTTTGATGAGAAACGAAATGTTGGCGCAGGCCGATCGGTATGCTCGGGGCCCTGAAGTCAGAAAGGCGCCGACCGATGCGAAACGCTGCGTTGATGTTTGCACTGCCGATGGTGATCGCCATCTCATTGCCTGCGACTCACGTCTTGGCGCTGGGCACACCCGACGCCAACGCCGCGCACCAGTACGTCTCGCCGTGGCGAACACCCTGGACCTACGAAGGGCCGAGGGGGAGCGATCATTGGGCGGAATTGGATTCCCAATACGCGGCGTGCAGCGGCAAAGAGCAATCGCCCATCGATATTCAGGATACGCAGAAGGCCGATCTGCCGGAGTTGCGTTTCGACTATAGACCGGCGCTGATCCCGTATGTCACCAACAACGGCGCGACCATCCGGGTGAACTACGAGGCGCCGGGCAGTGGGGATTTTCTCATCATCGGTGATACGCGCTATCAGCTGGTGCAGTTCCATTTTCACCGCCCGAGCGAGGAGCGCATCCGAGGCAAGGCCTACGACATGGTGCTGCACTTGATGCATCAATCGAGCGACGGCAAAGTCGTTGGGGTGGCGGTGCTCTTGAAGGCGGGCCGGACCAACGCGACCATCGCCAAGCTCTGGGCGCACATGCCGATGTCCGAGGGTGAAGTGAAAGTCGATGGCCTCGAGGTCAATCCGCTGGACTTGGTTCCCCTCAAGCGGGGCTATTACACCTACCTGGGCTCGCAGACCGCTCCGCCCTGCAACGAAGGCGTCAGCTGGTTCGTGCTGAAAACGCCAGTGGAGATTTCCACGCAGCAGATCGAAGCGTTCGCCAAGTTGTATCCGCACGATGTGCGGCCGCTGCAGCCGCTGAATGGCCGCATCGTCAAGGAGACGCTAGCGGACTGATTTCTGGCGACGGCTCTGCGAGTGAAATGCGACAGCATGCTGGCAGCGGTCGGGGAGATAGCGAGCGGCACTGCAAATCAAGCGATTTGCTCTCACTTCTGAGAGGAATGTTGCTCCCGAAAAATCAGCGCGATCACAGCGCGGACAAGCAGTGTCAAGTAAGTCTCCACACATCGCCGGTCGCCTACGATTCGGGCACTCAACAACAGGGATGTTAAGACCATGCGCAACTTTCTGGCCAGGCTGGCGACCAGCCTGCTTGCCGCCATGTCCTGCCTGGCGCTTTGCGCCTCCCTTTCGGGCTGCGGTTCCGCCGGCGCGGCCTCGCCGGCGCCGACAGCCGCAACATCAAATTGCACGACTCAGACCGGTTCGTTCCAGCTCGTCGCGACCGGCTTCTCAGCCGACACAGTCGGCATGGCGCAATACAAGTTCTTCCCGTGCGATCACTACGCGTTGATCTTCCTTCCGTCGCTGAAGGGCGCGAGCAACGCGACGAGC
>DATNKC010000182.1:0-11009 GCA_035603615.1 Steroidobacteraceae bacterium
CGACGACCCCAGCGGCATCATGGAATATTTCATTGAGGGGAATCTACCCAAGGCCGGGCTATACGAGGGCCAGAATCCGAACAGCCCAGAACCCGATAAACCGATATTCTAGCCACCGATGCCTGAGAAGACCGATGCCTAAGAAGTTTTCGCAGCGTGCCGAAGATCTACGCCGCGCTCTCGCGCAAGAGGCCGCGAGAATCATGGCCGAACACGGTATTGAAGATTTCCGGCAGGCGAAGCGCAAGGCAGCCGATCGCCTCGGGGTCAACGATGTCGCGGTGCTGCCAAAAAACGTCGAGATCGAGGATGCGCTGCGCGCCCACCAACGCCTCTTCGGACGCGATACCCACGATCACACCCTCAAGGAACAGCGGCGCATCGCACTCGACACCATGCGGATTTTGGCGGAGTTTCAACCGCGCCTGGTGGGGTCCGTGCTCACCGGGACGGCGACCAATTACAGCGATATCAATTTGCATTTATTCGCCGATGCGTCGGAGTCGGTGGCGATTAAACTGCTCGAAATCGGCGTGCCGCACGAGTTCTACGAGCGGCGCGTAAAGATGGACGCAGAGCGCAGCGTGAATTATCCGGCGTTGCGATTCGAGGCCAACGGCCGCACGGTCGATGCGACGGTGTTTCCCATCGACGGCATCCGTCAATCGCCCTACTCACCCGTCGATGGGCGCCCCATGAAGCGTGCGGATGCGCGCGAGGTGTCGGAACTGGTTGATTCGAACTAGAGCTCTGGCACTGTGAGATTGAGCGGCTCGCGGATGGCCTGAGGGTATGAGTAGCTTCGAGGCCCGGAAGAGCAGGGCCTCGAAGCTACTCATACCCTCACGCCCTTCGGGCGGGAGCGCTCAATCTCACGGTGCCAGAGGACGAGTGTCGAACGGCTACATCGGTCGGGCGACCTCATGCGAACTTGTAAGCCGGACAATCGCGTGTCGCCAACACCTGCCGGTAACGTCGGCTTGTGATATCGATCGGCCCGAGTTCCCGTCAGGGAGAGTGAGAAGAATCTAGGCCCTGTTGCTTTCGGGCCTAGATTCTTCCCACCCTCCCTGACGAGCGCTCGAACCGATCAATATCACTGCGCCGCCTTCCCCTGCCACACCGCCAGCATGTCCGGCGATCCCTGCGCGCGCACACCGTTGTCGGTGAGAATCTCGTCGGTCGCACCGATGAGCGCCTGGCGCGAGAAAACCAGCGATTCCCCGCCCTTGGCAGCGAATTCAAGCGTGACGAAAGGATCCTTGAGGTCGCGCAGCAGCGCCACCAGGTGTTTGAGACTCTTCACGGCGGTGCCGTTCACGGAGTACACCACCGAACCCGCGGGATTCGAGTAGCCGTTCGCGAGTTTGTGCGGAAAGAACGGCGAGGAAATGATCACCAATTCCTCCAGATCATCGCTGGGCGGATCGAAGGCGCGGCTCACCAACGGACTTTTCAGGTAGCCCAAGACGCGTATCAAATTGGCGTTGTTTTCGAACGCGCCCAGGAACTGCCGGGTCGCGCGCGAAAACACCAGCGGTCCGTAGACGAAGTACGAGGGATATTCGCCATGCAGGTCGGACACCAGCGTCGGATACTCGGCCGAGACGGGAAGCTCGACCTTCAGCGTCTTGCCGGCACGCACGACGGTGAGGGGCAGCTTGCCGTCCTTGGCCACCTTCTGAATCATGTAGCCAAAACTCACGCGCAGATCCTTGTCGATCTTGACCATGCCCTGATTGTCGATGGGTGTATCGCCGATGCGCGTGAGCACATCCCATTCCTTGAGCGGATACGACGCGTCGGATTTGTCGGGCCGATGCACCACCATTCCTTCCACGCTCTTGTCCAGCTTCAAATATTCGCGCAGCGCCGGATTCTCCAGCGTCTGCAGGTCATCGTGCATGCTGGCCTTGCCGACATAGTGGCCGCTGGCGATATCCTTGAGGAATAGATCCACCTCTTCGTTCGGAATGATGTAGCCGATATTCTGGCTATCGCCGCCCAGCCGGCTGAAGGCGAGGCCAATCATCTTGTCGCCCGCGATGGCGGGACCGCCGCTGTTGCCGGGATTGATGGCCGCGTCGATCTGAATGCGCAGGCCGGACACAGGATAGTTGTACGCCGCGAACTCGATGCGCGACACGATGCCCTTGGTGATCGACAGCGATGAGCCCCCGGTCGGAAAGCCGTAGGCGAGAACCGGATCCTTGATCTGCGGCAGTTTGCTGGCGCGCGCCACCGGCGGATGGGTATCGAAGAAACTCGGATCGTCGAGCTGCAACACCGCAAGGTCAATGCCGGGCGCGACGGCGAGCACCGTCGCCGATAGCTTGTCGCCGGCGGCATTAGCCTGAATCTGCACCTGGCTGGCGTAGAGCACGGCGTGCGCGTTGGTCAAGATGCGCTTGCCCTCGATGACCACGCCCGAGGCCGTGGCCTCGCTGGGCGCCTGCTTGGTCCAGGGTTTGTATGGATCCGGATAGCGCATGGTCGAAAAAATCTTGACCACCGAGTTCTCCAGCGCCGGAACTTCAGCTTGATCGGCCGCATGGGTCGCGGCGAATGCCGCGGCCGTGAATAGAGCGCCGACGTTTAGAAAAATGATTCGCGCGTAACGTGCCATGAATATTTATTGCGTCCTTAAAATTTGCTGCGGCCTATTTGCCGTCGACTGAAAACGCCAGCAGCGTATTGCCCGAAATGAGGTAAACGCCGCCGTTGACGATGGTCGCGCCGCCATGGTCCAGCGGACCGCCGCTGGCGCGCACGCCATTCTGCGTTTGAAATGCTTTCGCCGTATCGAAATCCCAGAGAACTTTGCCGTCGATGGTCGAATAGGCGCGCAAGTGCCCATCCATCGAACCTGAAAACACACCGCCGGGCATGACCGTGACCGCTTGCGATTGCGCATGCGAGCACGGGCCTTCGCTCCAGGAGCACGCCGGCACGGGCGCCGGCGTGTGCCAACGTGCAGTGCCGGATTTCGGATCCAGTGCCCATAGGCCGCCGCTTGAGTTGATTGGCTGCGCCAAGGCACCCGACAAGGCGACATACCAACTGCGGTGATCGGCCGCGGTGCCCCAGGCGACCCCGCCATCGCCACTCGCGTCGGCGCCGCCCGGCCTGCCTTGCCACAGAATCTCGCCGCCGTGATCCGGATCGAGTCCATAGACCACGCCCGAGTGCTGTGCGGCCAAAATGACTTCATTGCCGCTTGCCAAGGTGCGCAATACCGGCGAACTGGTGAAACCGCTAATGCCCGTCTGGCCCATCACCTTAAGTTGTTTGACCCATCGCAGCTTGCCGTCGTTCAAGGCGAACGCGGCGATCGAATCGGTGAGCGACTGTTCGATTCCAGTCGTGGATCGGCCCGTGCCGACGTACAGCACGCCGCGCTTGGCGTCGATGGTGGGCGAGGAGGCAATGGCGGCGCCGGCAGGGCCCCATTCCTGCACGCCGGCACTGTTCTTGCGCGTCGGCTGCGGCTCCTCGAGCACGGTATAGCTCTTCCACAGAACACGGCCGCTGGCGATGTCGAGCGCCGCGACGCTGCCCCGAAACGTGCAGCAGCTGTAGTTTGGGTTTCCGGTGTTGTTGTCCTCGTTGGATCCCACGGCGACATACAACCGGTCGTTGTACAAGGTGGGAGATCCGAGGATGCGCGCCGTGGGGTGCGTGTCGACTTGCGACTTCCACAGCAGCGTTCCTTTTTGCGCATCGAGCGCGTACACGGCGCCGGTGTCGTCGCCGAAAAATGCGGCGCTCGGGGCTTTGATGACGTCCAGATGCGCGAGCGTGCGTTTCAATTTTCGCGGTATGGCGGCGCGCTTCGACTGGCCCAGCTCGCCGATCGAAATCGCCGTGCGGCTGCCGGCGGGAGCGTCATAGGTCCAGTAAGTGCATCCGGTCTTGGCGTCCAGCGCATAGATGCGCCCAGACGAACTCGTCACGAACAGCCTGTCGTCCACCAGGGTGGGCTGGCCGAATTCGTTGCCGCCCTGAAACCCAAAGGCCCACTTCAAGCCAAGCTTCGGCACGTCCATGGCGCGAATGGCCGGTTCCGGTTGATAGCGCGTATTGAAAAGATCGTGGCCCCAGCCGTTCCACTGCACGCTGCCGACCGACACGGGATCCGCACGCGAGGCGCAAAGATTTTTTTCGGGCGTCAAGGCTGCGGGAGGGCGGGCATTTCCCGGCGGTGCCGGCGGTACGCCAGGTTGATCCTGGGCCGCCAAAGCGATGCCGCCGATCAGCAGGAGCGGCAGGCATTTCACGACCGAACTTAAAACCAGCACGGTTCAGCGCTTTTCGATCGGCTGATAATCTCGCTTGGTGGGACCCGTGTAGAGCTGGCGCGGCCGGCCGATTTTCATATGGGGATCCGAGACCATTTCGCACCAATGCGCCACCCAGCCGGCCGTGCGCGCGATGGCGAACATGACCGTAAACATGGAGCGGGGGATTCCCAACGCGCTATAAATGATGCCGGAGTAGAAATCGACATTGGGATAGAGCTTGCGCGACACGAAATAGTCGTCCTTCAGCGCGATCTCCTCCAATTTGAGCGACAGGTCAAATAGCGGGTTATTGCCCTTGCCCATTTTCTCCAGCACCCGATAGCACATGTCGCGGATGATCTTGGCGCGAGGATCGAAGTTCTTGTACACGCGATGACCAAATCCCATGAGCCTCACGCTGTCGTTCTTGTCCTTCACTCTGCCCAAAAACTTGTCGATGTTTGCCACCGAACCGATGCTATCGAGCATGTCGAGCACGGCTTCATTCGCGCCGCCGTGGGCCGGTCCCCACAGGGCGGACACGCCGGCGGAAATGGCGGCGTAGGGATTCGCGCCGGTACTGCCGGCGAGCCGTACGGTCGAAGTGCTGGCGTTCTGTTCGTGGTCCGCGTGCAGTATGAACAACAGGTCGAGCGCTTCGGCTGCGACCGGATCGATCTCGTACGGCTCGCAGGGAACCGCGAAGAACATATTGAGCATGTTCGCGCAGTAGCGCAGATCGTTGCGCGGATAGATGAATGGCTGTCCCAGCGTGTGCTTGTACGCGGCGGCGGCGATCGTCGGCAGTTTCGCGATGATCCGATGCGCAAAGATTTCCCGATGCCTTGGATCGCCGATGTGCGTGGTGTCGTGATAGAAGGCAGCCATCGAGGCCACCACCGCCGACACCATCGCCATCGGATGCGCGTCGTGATGGAAACCGCGGAAAAACCCGAGCAATTGCTCGTTCACCATGGTGTGCCGCATGATCGAATTGGTGAACGCGTCGAGTTCGGATTTGGTCGGCAGGGTGCCGTTGATGAGCAGCGTCGCCACTTCGAGAAAGCTCGACTGCTTCGCCAGCTGCTCGACCGGATAGCCGCGATACAGGAGTATGCCCGCGTCGCCATCGATGTAGGTAATTTTGCTTTCCGTGCTGGCCGTGGCCATGAATCCGGGGTCGAAGGTGAAGACGCCCTGGTCCTTGGTCAGGTTCGAGATGTCGAGCACATCGGGCCCAATCGTCCCGGAAATGGCGTTCAGCTGGCTGGTCTTTCCGGTGGAGAGATTCTTGAGTTCGTATTTCGTGCTCATTCGCTGTATCCGACGGCTATGTTTCGATTGTTTCAGGCCGCAGCCTTGCACGGCCGTACAACGGAATCAAGCGCATGCGTCGCCGAAGCGAGAACCCCGTCGCGGGTTCGCGAGGAGGTTCGCTTTTGCGTCGCTTAAAGATGCGCGGCGCTCCGCGCGCGAAATAAACTGCCCGTTAGGCTTTTGCCGGCGCCGCAGGTTTTGCGGGCGCAGCCGGCGCGGCACTCGCGTACTTCTTGCGGAACTTGTCGACGCGGCCGCCGGTATCCACAATTTTCTGCTTGCCGGTGTAGAACGGATGGCAGTTGGAACAAACTTCGACTTGCAGATCTTGACCGATGGTCGAACGCGTCTCGAACTTATTGCCGCACGTGCACGTGACCGTGATCTGTTTGTAATCGGGATGGATGCCGGCTTTCATGGAAACCTCGTATTGCTGTTGCGGCAGAATCGATGTGCTTTTTTGAGGAAGTCGCATCGCCACGCCTTGGACCCTTATTTGCTGGCGAAACCTTGAGATTTCAATGCCAAACAGGGCCGCGCATCATATGCGCACGCCTGTCACTCCACAAGAGTTATCCCTTTGCGCATACGAGGGCCATTCCGTTGCACATATTTGTCCACAAAAACTGTGGATAAGTCTGTGGACGGCGTCCCGGGTAGGTGGCTCGCACTGCGGAAATTCGCGTAATTGTTAATTTGATCAAAAAATAGACAGGCTAGTTTCTATTTTTAAATCAATAGGTTACGAGACGCATCTGACCTACTGCAGATGCAATGTGCTGTAGGTCTCACTTTGTTCGGGACACCAAGAGCGGTGTGTATAAGCTTTTAAGCGAGGAAACTGGCCTGAAGATCGTTGAGGAAGCGTCTGCCAAGTTCGGTGGGCTTCCAGCCGGAGTCGATGGGTTCGAGCAGCCCCCGCTCTTCTGCCCGCGCCAGCTTTTCATCGAGGTTTTGTAGAAGAAGTCCGGTGCGCACTTGGTAGCAATCGCTGCTAAATCCATCGTTTAGGCGCAGCGCGTTCAGCATGAATTCAAACGGCAGGTCTGCTGCCGCGATGAAGCTGCTCTCGCCGGCGGACAGCGCTGCACGGCCTATCTCAGCCTGATATTCGCGCGGTTGTTTTGGCTTGACGGTGCGCAGGATTTTCTCCGGCGTCTTCACACTCACCTTGCCGTGAGCGCCGGCGCCGATGCCCAGATAGTCGCCGAACTGCCAGTAATTCAAGTTGTGCCGGCATTGCGCGCCTTCCTTGGCGTACGCCGACACTTCGTATTGGGCGTAGCCGCGGTCCGCCAACATTTTCTGGCCCGCGAGTTGTATCTGCCAGGCTGCATCCTCGTCAGGTAAAGCGGGGGGCCGCGAGTGAAACACCGTGCCAGGCTCCAGCGTGAGCTGGTAGTAGGAAATGTGCGAGGCCCCAAGCGAGCAGGCGATCTGCACATCGTTCAGCGCTTGCTCCAACGATTGCTGCGGCAGCGCGTACATGAGATCGAGATTGAAATTGCCGAGTTTCGCAGCGACGAGTTCCTCCACCGCTCGATACGTGTCGTCGGCCGAATGAATGCGGCCCAGCACTTTAAGCGCGTTCGCGTCAAAGCTTTGCGCGCCCAAGGACACGCGATTGATGCCCGCCTCGGCATAGCCTTGGAACTTGCCGCGCTCAATCGTGCCTGGGTTCGCCTCCAGCGTGATTTCCGCGCCTTCCGCGAAGTCGATCCGCTGCTTGAGCGCATCGATGAGGCGCGCGAAATCCGCAGGACTGAACAGGCTCGGCGTACCGCCGCCGAAAAATACGCTGTCGATCCTGCGCCCCCGCACGCGCGGCGCCTCGAGGTCGAAATCCCGGATCAGCGCGTCGATGTAAGAGGTGTCGGGCTGGCCCGACTTCAGCTGATGCGAATTGAAATCGCAGTACGGGCATTTGCGCACACACCACGGCATGTGCACGTACAACGCCAGCGGCAAATCGATCACAGCGGCGCCGCCAGCTGGTCGCGCAGCGCCCGTAGCGCCTTGCCGCGATGGCTCAAACGGTTTTTTTCCGAAGGCGGCAGCTCCGCCGCGGTCTTGCCCAATTCCGGCAGCCAAAAATAGGGGTCGTAACCAAAGCCGCCGGCGCCGCGCGGCGCATCCAGAATGAACCCCTGCCAGTCCGCCTCGGCGATGAGCGGCGCCGCGTCCGCCGCGCTCCCGATGAACACCAGCGCGCAGCGATAGCGCGCCCGCCGCTGTTCATGCGGGATCCCTGCCAGCGCGCGCAGCAACTTGGCGTTGTTCGCCGCATCGTCCGCACCTTCGCCCGCATAGCGCGCCGAGTAAATGCCCGGGGCGCCGTTCAAGGCATCGACTTCGAGTCCCGAGTCGTCCGCGACCGCCGCCGATGCGCTCAAATTCGCAGCATGACGCGCCTTGAGCAGGGCATTGGCAAGAAAGGTTGCGCCCGTTTCCTCGGGTGAGGGCAGCCCAAGTTCGGCCGAGCTGGTCAACTCGAATGGCAGTCCGGCAAGCAGGGAACGAAATTCGCGCAACTTGCCGACATTGCCGGTGGCGATCACCAACCGCCTAGGAGCCATCTTGAGCATTCCGCGTGGCCGCGAGCGTTAGGCGGCGCGGGCACTGAGTTGTGCGGCATGCAATTGCGCAATGCCATGCGTTGCCAGGTCCAGCAGTTGATCGAGCTCGTGGCGGCGAAACGCGTGTCCCTCCGCCGTTCCCTGGACTTCGACGAACCCACCGCCGCTGTTCATCACCACATTCATGTCGGTTTCCGCGTTCGAGTCCTCGGCATAGTCCAAATCCAGCACCGCCGTTCCGCGGTAGATGCCTACCGACACCGCGGCCACCTGGCCATGCAAAGGGTTCGCGGCGACGGCGCGTCTCTTGAGAAGGGTATCGATGGCATCGGCCAAGGCCACATAGCCGCCGGTGATCGCTGCGGTGCGCGTGCCGCCATCGGCCTGCAACACATCGCAGTCGATGGTCACCGTGCGTTCCCCGAGGCCTTTCAAGTCGACCACGGCGCGCAACGACCTGCCGATCAGACGCTGAATTTCCTGCGTGCGGCCGCTTTGCTTGCCGCGCGCGGCCTCGCGCGCGGAACGGGTATGCGTGGCCCGCGGCAACATGCCGTATTCGGCGGTCACCCAGCCCTGGGCTGACCCGCGCAGGAATCCGGGCACGCTATCTTCGATGCTGGCCGTGCAAAGAACGCGCGTCGAGCCGAAGCTCACCAGCACCGAACCTTCTGCATGCTGGGTGTAGCCGCGTTCGAATTTCAATTCGCGCAATTGGTTGGCGGCGCGCCCGCTGGGTCTGTTGCTCATGCCGCCTTCCAACGAAGCGCGGCCGCGCTCGTGTTGTCGCTATAGGGCGCGGATGCCTCCACCGCGCGCTTCCCTAAATCGTTGAGCGACTCGCGCAACGGCTTGGCCTGGCTCTGCGCGAAGCGCCCCAAATCCTGATCCTTTAAATTGGCCCACAGCCCATCGGTGCAGAGCAGCAGCACATCGCCCGCCTTCAATTTGTGGCGCGACGAGATGGTCATTTCCGGCAACGCGGCATCTCCGCCGAGACAGCACTCGACGTAATTGCGCATCGGGTGGCCGTGAACCTCGGCCTCTGTGATCAAACCCTCGCGCAGCAGCACCTCGACATGACTGTGATCGCGCGTGCGCTCGAGCACTTGCGACTGGCGCAATTGGTAGACGCGGCTGTCGCCGACATGCGCCCAGTAGGCCGCGGAGTCTTGCACCAGACATACCGCGCAGGTCGCGCGCGGACGCGCCTCAGCGCTCAGGGCCGAGCCGAGCTTCACGACTTCCTCGTGCGCCCTGCCCAACGCCAAATGCAGGAAGGTCATGGGATCGAAAATTGGATGGGGAGTCTGCCAGAAAGCCTCGAGCATGGTTGACAGCGCGGTTTCAGCCGCCCGCGCGCCATCCGCATGGCCGCCCATGCCGTCGATCACGACCAGGAGCACGGCCTGTTCTGCGGCCGCAATCGCGACTCGGTCCTGATTTTCCTCGCGGTGCCCGATGAGGCTCACGTCCGCGGTTTCGATCTGCAATGCCTGTTCCTCGTCTGCTAAGCTTGCGATCCGCCGATTATGGCCGATTTTAGCGACGACCCCCATGATTCGTAGCATGACCGGCTTTGCCCGACGCGAGAGACAGTTCCCCTGGGGACTTCTGGCGTGGGAATTGAAGACCGTGAATCACCGTTTTCTCGAGCTGGGATGCCGCTTGCCCGAGGAATTCCGCGCGACGGAAGCGGATTTTCGAGCGGCGGTCGCCGCCGCCATCCGCCGCGGCAAAGTCGAATGTTCGCTGCATTTCAAGCCCACGGTCGTCTCGACCGCACTCGAAGTCGATGCCGAATTGCTCGGCAGCCTCACTTCGCGTGCACAGCAGCTTGCCGCACAAGCGGGCGCGGCGGCTCGAATCGACGTACTCGATCTCCTGCGTTGGCCCGGGGTCATCCGCGACGGCACGCGCGACACCGCGCCCATGATCGCCGCGGCGCAAGTTTTGCTCGCGGAGGCCCTGTCGGAATTGACTCGCTCCCGCGATAGCGAGGGAGCGCGCCTGCGGGACGCCTTGCAGCAGCGCTGCGACGGGCTGCTGGAGTTCTCCGCAAGAGTCACCGAGCGGCTGCCGGAAATCCGAGCCCGCATGCGCGCGAAACTGCTCGACCGCATCGCGCAGCTCGTCAGCGATGTGGACCAAGACCGCCTCGAACAGGAACTCGCCATCTTGGCCCAGCGACTGGATGTCGACGAAGAGATCGATCGCCTGCGCGGACATGTCACCGAAGTCCGCAAAACCTTCGAAGGCCAGGAACCCGCGGGCCGGCGGCTGGACTTCCTGATGCAGGAACTCAACCGCGAGGCCAATACGCTGTCATCGAAGTCCCAGGACATCGAAACCACCCGCGCCGCGGTGGATATGAAAGTGCTCATCGAACAAATGCGCGAGCAGGTGCAGAACATCGAGTAGCTTCCGGAGCTGTTTGGGGCCGCCGCGCCCTCGCTCGCATTTCCCTATAAATCAAGCAATTATTGACAAGCGTCGTCCATGGACTTCCAGGCCCTGCCGGGCTAAAGTCTGTAGCTGGGCGCGTAGCTACAATGCTAGCTACAGCCGGGCGAAACTGCGTGTTCCTGGTCCAGCTACGACATAGGCGTGCACATGGCGCGGGACAGACTGACGGCGCTGCAGGTCAAGCGAGCACATGAGAAGGGCGAACCCGTGCTGCTGCCCGACGGCGCGGGACTCTATCTTCGCAAGCAATCCGCTTCAGGCACGGCGTGGACGCTGCGCTACCGCTTTGGCGGCCGCGATCGATGGATGGCGCTCGGCAGCTACCCAGACATGGAGCTGGCGGACGCCCGCAAGGCCGCGCGCACCAAAC
>DATNKC010000183.1:0-2937 GCA_035603615.1 Steroidobacteraceae bacterium
GACGTCCTCTGGCGCGAAGATGGGCAAGACCGCGAGCGGCGCGGTGTGGCTCAATCCCGATCGTCTCTCGCCTTATGACTATTGGCAGTATTGGCGCAACACCGAGGACGGCGATGTCGGCCGCTTTCTGCGCATGTTCACCGATCTGCCGCTTCAGGAAATCGCGCGGCTCGAGCAGCTCAAGGATGCGGATATCAATGCCGCGAAAGAAATTCTCGCCACGGAAGCCACGCGCCTCTGCCACGGTGAATCCCACGCCACCGAAGCCGCGGCCACCGCCGCGCGCGCCTTCGCAGGCGGCGCGGCCGAGGGCTTGCCCACCTTCATGCTGAACACGGGCGAACCGGTGCTGATCATCGACGTCGCGATTGCGCTCGGCATGGCGGCCTCCAAGAGCGAAGCGCGGCGCCTGATAGACCAAGGCGGCGTGCGCCTGAACGATCAACCGGTGAAGGCCGCGACGGCCAGCGTGACCGCAGCGGACTTAGACAGCAGCGGCACCGCGCGCCTCAGCGTCGGGAAAAAACGCCACGGTTTGATTCGCCGCGCCTGAAGCACTAGCCCGAGCCGAGCTGTGTCAGCCCGCTGCGGCCGGCAGAATTTCGTACGGCCGCATCATCTCGTTATCCTCATGCTCGAGGATATGGCAGTGCCAGACGAAGCGCCCCGGATACCCGACGAAGGGCACGATGATGCGGGTCACGGTTTTCGGATTGGCGCGCGCCGTGTCCTTCCAACCCATTTCGTTCGCTTCCGCGGCGACGGTCGGACCCACGAAGCGCAGGGTCTGCGCGGTCATGTATTGAAAGGCATCGAAGCGGCGGCGATCCAGGATTTGGAATTTGACCATGTGCAAATGGATCGGGTGCACATCGTCGGTGAGATTCACCAACTCCCAAATTTCCGTGGTTCCCAACACCGGCCGCTCGGTGATGGGCATGTGCCAGGGCGTATTGTTGAGCAGCATTCCCGTGGACTCGCCCACGTTGTTGAGCATCTCATCCAAGGTGAGCCGGCGCGTTTGCACGGCAGAAGACTCCAGGATTCGCGGCACCGCGCGCAAGCTCGCCGGCAAGGCGCTGGGATCGGACACTTTCGACGCCCCGACCTTGAACTGCATCAGCACGAAGGAATCACTCTGCAGCAAGACCTTGGCGCCGCGATGATTGGCGAAATCGACCACGATGTCCGCGCGCTCGCCGGGGGCGAGCTGCAGATTCGTCACACTGAGCGGCGCCGGCAATAAACCCTGGTCGGTGCCGATCTGATGAATTTCCGCGCCTTCGCTCAAGGACAATCGATAGAAGCGCCCGTTGGCGGCGTTCAGCACCCTGAAGCGATATTTGCGCGGCTCAACCTCGAGAAAGGGAAATATTTTGCCGTTGACCAGCTGCAACTCGCCGAAAAACTCCGGCACCCAGGGATGCTCAGGATCCGGCGACACCGGATAGCCGAGTTGCCCGTCGCGGCGCACGTCGCGATCGAACAAGACCAGCGGCACCTCGTATTTGCCGCTGGGCAGATGCAGCTCGTCTTCCACTTTGTCGCGAATGACGTGCAGGCCGAATAATCCGGCGTAGATGTTCAGCCGATTGATGCCCATGGCGTGGTCGTGATACCAGAGCAGCGCGGGATCCTGGCCGTTGGGATAGTGATAGGTGCGCGACTGGCCGGGCACATACCAATCCTCTGGATAACCATCGCTTTCCGGCGGCGTCTTGCCGCCATGCAAGTGCACGACGGCGCGAACCTCCGCGATGTCCTTTTCCGCCCCATGCAGCGTGTGGTCGATCGGCAGAAAATGTTTGCCGGGCAGCTCGTTGGCCCATTCGACCGAGAGGCCTTCGCCGCTGCGCGTATCGAACATCACGCCGGGAACCGTTCCGCCGTAGGACCACATTGCCGTGGGCGGCAGATCACGATGCAGCTTGCTATTGATCGCACGCATCGCCACACGGTAGTGCTGCATGCGTTCGCCGTGGCGCGTGGGGTCAGCCTGCGTGCCGACCGGCCGCGCCAACGCGGGAAGCGGCAAAGGATCGACGAAACGCGCCAGGGTATTGGGATCGAGATTAGGAACCAGCGGCGCGGCGGCGGGCGGCATGGAATGCGGGAACGCGCGGCGCGCCAGCGCGCCAGCGGCCGCCAGCGCGGAGCTTTGAATGAATCGACGGCGGCTTGTCACGCGATCAATTTACCCGTGGCGGCGGCATAAAGCAGCAAGGGCACGGGATTTCTCCCGTGCCCTTGGCAATCGATAGGTCTAACGACCGTAACGCTGGCGATCACCAGCCGTAAGCGGACTGAACCTCGCCGGTGTTCGGATCGAGGATCAGACGCCGATCGCCGTTCTCACGCCCAAAGTCGAACATATTGTTGATTGGGTTTGCGATGGAGTCGAACGATCCGCCCCCGAGGCGCTTGCCGTTCAGCCAATTGTCTTCGACAAAACGCAGGATCGAGGACTGATCGGTCATGGTGTGATCCACGAAATTGCTGCGCGCCATGGGCGAGATCACCAGCAAGGGCAGGCGCGGGCCGTAACCGCAGCGGCCTTGCGCATGCAGGGTTGCCGGGTTGACGCCGGGCAATGCAGCGGCGCCGCTGCCGCAGAGGCCAGGTCCACTCAGCGCGTCCGCATCGCTCGCGGACTGATTGACGATTTGACCGAGCACATGGTCATACCAGCCGTCCGAATCGTCGTAAGCAATCACCACCGCGGTCGATGCCCAGTCAGGCTGCTTCTGCAGGAAGTTGATCACCGTCACCACGAAGTTCTGCTCGTCCAAAGGATCAGAATAGCCCGCGTGTCCATCCTGAAAACCGGGCGCCTTCAAGTAAGAGACCGCGGGGAAATTGCCCGCGCTGACCGCGTCGAAGAAATCGTGCGTGTCGTACTGGTGATTCGCACCGTCGCCGGTCTGCCCGATCGTGCGC
>DATNKC010000184.1:0-2536 GCA_035603615.1 Steroidobacteraceae bacterium
GCGTGAACGCGCTGACGGCGGCGTCTGCATGGCCCTCGATACCCGGCACGCTCCCCGCATAGCCACCATAGGTTTGTGCTGCCGCGAGACCGGCCGCATCCGCGAATTCCGAGGTGCCTATCCATGCGCCGGCAACGCCCGTGGACAGGTGCAGGCTGCGCGCGGCCAGCGGCAGCACGAAAATCATCACGATGGCCCAGATCACTACGAGTGAGATGGCGACCGAGACTTGCTCCTTCTTCGCGCCCACCGCGCCGCCCACGGCAATCGCGCCCGAGACTCCGCACACCGCGCCACCGGTGCCCAAGGTGGCCGCCAAGCGTCGGTCTAGGCCTAAGCCGATGGCCGCGAAATAGATCGCGCCGAAGGTGGCCAACGAAACGATCGCGGCCTGAACGATCGCGACAGGTCCCGCCCAAGCGATCAGCGTGAGCGGCAGGCCGGCACCCAACAGCACAATTCCGGTTTTGATGTAGAACTCGACGCGCATCCCAGGGTCGAGCCAGCGAGGCACGCCGAGCGTATTGGAGACCAGCAGCCCTATCCCTAAGGCCACGAGCGGCGGTTCCAGGTTGTAATGAGCCGCCTGATCCCACTGGCCGAGGAAATACAGGACACCGGCCGCGAGATAGACGAGCAGAAAGGCCGGCAAAAATCGGCTGATTTTTATGCCGAGCGCGGCCGCACCGATACCGAAGGCCACCGCCCAGAGTAGGAACAGAGCCGCGTATTGCAGGCCGTGCTGCTTGAGCTGTTGAGTCACATCGGACAGGTGGCTCCATTTCTGCGGCGCCACCGCGATCCACTTGATGCTGCTGCCGCCCGCAAAGAGCGCCACGGCAACGCCGATCAGCCCCAATCCGATCCAGATGGCCCACCAGTCTTCTTTGCGAAACAATTCGCCCCAGGGCGAGCGCCTGCTCAACGCCTGACTATGGGCAGTGTGGGCGATTTCCGCCATGGAAGGCCTCCGGCTAACGATGTGTAACGCTAGCCCTAAGCCCTCAGCGCGTCGAATAGTTAGATCGCATATCCAAGTTACGCGCAGTTATGAGGAAAGCAGGGGGCAATGACTGCCCCCTGCGTGCGGTGTTTCAGTGACCGCCGCCTTTCAATGACCGATATCGGTGCCCTTGTGAAAATCCGGGTACGGCGGGATCGGCGACACGGGAACAGGATGTTCCTTCAGCTGTTGCAGCACGACCGCCACAGCCTGCTCCAACTGCGCATCGTGTCCAGCTGCCACATCCTTCGGTAATTCTTCCACCATGACGTCCGGCGGAATCCCGTGGCCTTCAACTTCCCATTCACCATTGAGACCATAGATCGCATATCGGGGTGCCGTCACGGAGCCACCGTCGATGAGGGTTGGATAACCGCCGATGCCCACCAAGCCGCCCCAAGTCTTCGTGCCCACCAAGGTGCCGAGCGCGGCCTTATGGAAGTACCAAGGCATGGCGTCGCCGCCCGAGCCCGCGGACTGATTGATGATCATCGCCTTGGGGCCGAAAATAGCACCCTGCGGATCGTGGACCGGTTTGCCGTCGCGCTCGATGGCATTGCTCAGATGCTTCTGGCTCAGGACGCTGACCACATAGTCGGCCAAGAATCCGCCCTGGTTGAAACGCTCATCCAGAATGACACCTTGCTTGTCCAATTGGGCGTAGAAATAGCGGTTGAAGTTCGTGTATCCCGCGCCCGCGGTGTTCGGCATGTACACGTAGGCAATCTTGCCGCCCGAGAGTGCGTCGACTTTCCGCCGATTGCCGTTGATCCAATCAAGATTGCGCAATCCGTATTCGGAGGCGGTCGGGACCACGGTGACATCGCGCGCGCCGCTGCCCTCGGCGTTCTTGCCGACGCGCAGTACCGTTTGTTTCCCGGCCGTACCGTCAAAGAAACCATCCACATTATCGGTAGCGTGCAGTTCGCGGCCGTTGACCGCCAACAAATAATCACCTTCGACGATATTGATGCCCGGCATCGTCAGCGGCGCCGTCAGAGAGGGAGTCCAATTTTCGCCGTTATAGATCTTTGCAAACCGATAGCGGTTGTGATCGATGCTGTAGTCGGCTCCGAGCAGCCCCGGCTTCGGCGCGTTCGAGGGTGGGCGGGGCCCGTTCACGAACATGTGGCCCACCTGAACCTCACCCAGCATTTCATCGCAGAGATAGGTGAATTCGTCGCGGGAGGCCAGGTTCTGCACATACGGCTGGTATTTTGCTTCGATCTTGGCGATGTCCAATCCATGTGTGTGCGGGTCGTAGAGGAAGTCACGCTGCACGCGCCAGGTCTCGTGATACATCTGCTTATAGGCGCTACGCGGATCGAAAGTGGCCATCATGCCGTGATTGTTCACAGGCTTGCCCGGGCTGGCGTCAGGCGATCCCGGTTTCAACTCTGAAACCGGCGCGAGAAACCAATTCTCCTGCCGCTGATAGAACAATTTTTCGCCGTTAAACGATACTTTGAAATCCGCCAGACCGCTTAAGATCTCTTCGGATTTCAAAGTATCGTTTAACGGCGAAAAATTGTT
>DATNKC010000185.1:0-6943 GCA_035603615.1 Steroidobacteraceae bacterium
TCAGCGTTGCGGTCTGCTTGCCGGAGGCGGGACCCATCGTCGTATAGAAGGCATCATCTCCAAGACCCGAAACCGCCGTCCTGTTCATTCCAGGCACCGGTGTCTTCATCTGGTCCCACTTGCTGCCATCCCAAAGCGAGAGCGTGACGATCATGTGCGGCGCAGTCCACGAGCAGCCCGTGGTGGCGATCGGTTGTGCAGCACCGACACTCACACCGACCGCCGCGGTGACCTGGGCCGATGTCAGAAGGCTACAAGGAGCAACACCTGACTGTGCGGCAGCCGTTCTCGAGCCCAGCACGGCTGAAAGGCAGATACAGGCGGTGACGAAATGTCGCAAGTAATTGGACTTCATTGGACCCTCCCGTCTTTGATTCTTTGCGAGGCCGGTCAATGCGCCCGCCAATTTTAACTCGACTCGCGGGTCAAGCCCAACGCTCACGGTCCAACCGCCCAAAGGCTCGCGTGTAACAAATCGGTAATGTTGCGGCCCTAGCCTAACTTCGAACTGCCAGCGCCTCGGTTCGCACTGCCAGCGCGTCGGGCCTGCCTAAGCCCGTCCAAATCTCGGTGTCCGCATGCTCAAGCGCCCTGTCGATCTCATCTTTTTCTGTGTCTTTTTCTCCTCAATGTTCGCTGTCGCAGCCCCGGTCCGTGCCGCGGCCGCAACCCTCTCCCATGAGGTATGTCCGCGCCCGGCGCCCGGCGCCGTGGTGCCTGAACCCGAGGACCTCCGCAGCGAAAATGGCACCTTGCAAGTGGACATGCACGTTCGAAATCAGCGCGAGGCGGATGGCTCTTGGCGCTTTTGTTATGTGTTAGGCGGCGGCGCCCAAGCGCCGACCTTGCGACTGCACCCGGGGGACCTGCTGGTCTTGCGCCTACGGAATGAAATCGAGCCGGGCACATCCCCCGACGCTCATGCGCACGCGAGCGCCGCGGATCCCTGTGCCAGCGGGGCAATGGAACTGAGCGCCACCAACCTGCATTTTCACGGACTCACCATTCCAGCGCGGTGCCATCAAGACGAGGTCCTCAAAACATCGGTTGGCGCGGGCGATCCGCCCTTCGAATACCGTTTTCGCATCCCGGCCGAGGAGCCTCCCGGTCTCTATTGGTACCATCCCCACATCCACGGCTATAGCACGCCCCAAGTGCTGGGCGGCGCATCCGGCGCACTGGTGATTGAGGGCATCGAGCAGGCGAACCGCGAGGTGGCGGGACTGCCTGAACGCGTGCTGGTGATTCGGGATCAAAATTTACTGAACCCCGACGCCCCGCCCGCCAGCTCCGAGCCGGTCGTGCCGAAGATGCTCATCGACCGCGACGGTGATGCGGCGAACAACGGCACCGGCTTCGGCAAACCCGCCAAGGATCTGTCCCTAAATTATGTGCCGGTCCCCTACCCCGACTACCCGCCGGCGTTGATTTCGATTCGTCCCCATGAACGTCAGCTCTGGCGCGTTCTGAATGCCTCGGCCATCACTTATTTGAATCTCGCGCTCCTGGTTAACCGCAAGCCGCAGCCGCTCGGCATCGTGGCATTGGATGGCGTTCCCTTGAACGCCAACGGCAACGCGGCCAACCAGATCGAACCCCGCGATCACATTGGCGTACCGCCCGGCGGCCGCGTGGAATTCATCATGGAGGGACCGGCGCTGGGCGAGTCAGGATTGTTTGTCACGCGCACCGTGGATACCGGCCAGGGTGGTGAAAACGATCCGAACCGCGCGCTCGCCCTTATTGTGCCTGCCGAGACTGCACCCGAACCCCGTTCCATTCTTGCTGCCTCGCCGCAGCGCGGTGCCGCGGCGCCGCACGGCGCGGCAAACACCCGAGCCTGGCTCGGCGACGTTCAGCCCGTGCGGGTTCGCAAACTTTTCTTTTCGGAACGGCTACGCGATGCAAACAATCCCAACAGCGCAACCGACTTTTTTCTTACCGTCGACGGGGAGGAGCCTCGCGCCTTTGATCCTGCTGCCGTCCAGCCGAATATCGTCGTCAAGCATGGCGATGTTGAAGATTGGATCATCGAGAATCGCTCCAGCGAATTGCACGCTTTCCACATCCATCAGTTGCATTTCATTCTGGTGGGCTTTAACGGCATGTCCGTCAACGAGCCCTTCCTGCGCGACACCGTGAATGTGCCCTACTACAACGGCAGGGCGCTTCAATATCCGAGCGTGAGGTTGCGCATGGACTTTCGGGATCCGAACGCCGTCGGCACCCTGGTCTATCACTGTCATTTGCTCGAGCACGAGGACGGCGGAATGATGGGGACGGTTCGCGTCGAGAAGTAAGCGCCGGTGCGCTTAATATCCCGCCGCTTGACCGTCGCGCCGCGGATCGCTCGCGGCGACATACCCCTCGACTGCTGGATCGCCCAATCGCCAGATGAATTGGCCGGCGCCGAAATCCTGATAGCTGTCTTGAATGACTTCGATTTGATGGCCGAGCTCGCGCAGCTTAAGCGCGGTCGCGCTCGGCATCGTCGCCTCGACATTGATCGACAGGCCTTCATTGAAGCGCCAGCGCGGCGCATCGCAGGCCGCTTGCGGCTGCTGCCCGTACACCAGCATGCGCACCAAGGTCTGAAGATGTCCCTGCGGCTGCATATTGGCGCCCATCACGCCGAAGCTCATTTGCGGCAAGCCCTCCCGGGTGAGAAAGCCGGGAATGATGGTGTGAAAGGGGCGCTTGCGCGGTGCGACGCAGTTCGGGCTCGCCGCATCGAGCGAAAAGGCGTGGCCGCGATTTTGCATCGACAGCCCCCACTGCGGCACGACGATCCCTGAGCCGAATCCCATATAGTTGCTTTGAATGAAGCTCACCATCATGCCGCGTTCATCCGCGGCGGTAAGATAGATGGTGCCGCCTTTATCCGCGTGCCCTTCGCTGAACACTTGCGCGCGTTCAGGATCGATGAGTGCGGCGCGCCTTTTTAGATAGTGAGGATCGAGCATTTCCGCCACGGTGCGGCGCATGCCGACCGGATCGGCGACATGCGCGTAGGTATCGGCGAATCCCAGCTTCATGGCTTCGATTTGCAAGTGCTGACCCGCGGCGCTGTCCACCGCATGAGCCGCCACATCAACGTGTTGCAAAATACCGAGGGCGATGAGCGCCGCGATGCCCTGGCCGTTCGGCGGGATCTGGTGCAGCCGGTGCCCGTAGACCTCCATACCGATGGGCTCCACCCACTCGGGCGAAAACGCCTCGAAATCCGCCACGCGCATCGCGCCGCCGTGTTGTGCCGCATGTGCCGCCGCCGCCGCCGCGATCTCGCCGCCGTAAAAGGCAGCGCCCTGCGTCACCGCGATCCTCGTCAGCGCGCGGGCCGCGCCCGGGAATGCGAAGCGCTCGCCGACCTTGGGTGCGCGCCCGCCGGGCATGAACGTTTCAGCAAAGCCTGGCAGGTCCTTCAGATCCGGCACGGCGGCCGCCCACTTTTCTTGCACGACTAAAGGAACCGCATAGCCGCGCTCCGCGATGTCAATCGCCGGCGCGAGCACATCACTAAAGCCCAGTTTGCCGAAGCGACGCGACAGCTCCACCCAACCCGCAACGGCGCCGGGCACCGTCACCGAGTCCCAGCCACGCATCGGCGGCTGGCGCGCTTCTGCCCCATATTTCTGCCGAAAATACTCCACGGTCCACGCGGCCGGGGCACGGCCCGAGGCATTCAGGCCGTGCAATTGCTTGCCGTCCCAGAGAATGCAAAAAGCATCGGAGCCCAGGCCGTTGCTGCAGGGCTCGAGGATGGTCATTGCTGCCGCCGCGCCGATGGCGGCATCCACCGCATTGCCACCGCGCTGTAGTAGCGCCAAGCCGACTTGAGCGGCGAGCGGATGAGAGGTGGAGACCACGTTGCGCGCGAAGACAGGCAACCGGACCGAGGGGTATCCCGCGCGCCAATTGAAGCTCATTGCTCTACTCGGCGGCTACGGTCGGGGCGGCGCCGGCGGCTGGCCGCCGCACCAAGAAGCACAGAGGTATCAACAACACGCTGAGCCATGCCGAAGCATAGAACAGGTCGAGCGACGACAGGAGATAACTTTGGCCGATCAAGCTCTGCGTCATGGCGCCCGCGGCCACCTGATCGGTCAGTCCGAACTGATGCATTCGTGTCAGCGTTTCTTGGTAGGCCGGCGCGTACTGCGTCACCACATCGGCGAGCTGGGACTGATGCAGCGCTTCGCGCCGGTCCCAGAAGGTGGTAATGAGCGAGGTCGCGAAACCGGCCGCGGTGATGCGCAGAAAATTCGACAGGCCCGAGGCCGAGGGCACTTTGTGCTGCGGCAAACGATCGAATTGCACGGCGAGCATGGCGACGAAGAACATGCCCATGGCGAGACCTTGCACGAGTTGCGGCGCCACGAATACCAGATAACTCGAATCGGCCGTGAGCTGCGCGCGCATGAAGTAAGAAAGGGCGAACAAGGCGAAGGAGCTGGCCGCGATCATGCGCGGATCGAAACGGCGCATCAGCTGTCCCATCAGCATCGAGGTGAGGATGGCGGTGATGCCGCTGGGGGCGGACACGAGGCCCGCCCAGGTCGCGGTATAGCCCAAATTGCTTTGCAGCCATAGCGGCATCAGCACGACGTTGCCGAAAAATACGGCATACCCCAGACAACTAGCGAGCGTGCCGAGCGCGAAGTTGCGCGACTTGAACAGACTCAAGTCGACGATGGGATGCTTCTCGGTCAGTTCCCAGATGAGCCACGCCACGAAAGCCACAACCGTGACGATGAGCAGCGCCACGATGAGCGTCGAATGGAACCAGTCCAGATCCTTGCCCTTGTCGAGCATGATCTGCAATGCGCCCACCCACACGAACAAGAGCACGAGGCCGACCCGGTCGATGGGAAGTTTGTGCGTCGGCGTCTCGTGCGACTGCAAATTGCTCCAGCACATCCAGGCGCAGAACACGCCCACCGGCACGTTGATGAGGAAAATCCACGGCCAGACGTAATTGTCGGAAATGTAGCCGCCGAGCAAAGGACCGGCGATCGGCGCCACCAAGGTGGTGATGGACCAGATGGTCAAGGCCAAGGTGCGCTTGTGGGGCCCGAACACATTGATGAGCAGCGCCTGACTGCCGGGAATCATGGGTCCGGAGACGGCGCCCTGGAGCACGCGAAATGCGATGAGCGAGGGCAGGCTCCAGGCGAGCCCACAGAGCAAAGAGGCAATCGTAAAAAGCACCACCGAGACCACGAAGGTACGCACCACGCCGAAGCGCTGCATGAGCCATCCGGTCAACGGCACCGAAACCCCGTTCGCCACCGCGAAAGACGTGATCACCCACGTCCCTTGATCGGTGCTGACGCCCAAGTTGCCCGCGATGGTCGGAATGGAAACGTTCGCGATGGAGGTATCGAGGACCTGCATAAAGGTCCCCAGCGCCAGAGCCACCGCGGTGATGGCCTTGCGCCCGCCGATCAGCGCCGGCGCGGCGCCAATGGTGGCGGCATTCGCACTCACGGGCGCGCGGCCAACATCGGTGCGCCGTCCGGACGCGTTTTATTGTGGCTGAGCTTCGCCGGTTCTTGCGCATGCGGTCCGGCGTTGTCTGCGATGATCGAAGCGATCAGGGTATCGACGCTGGGATCATCGCCGGCGCTGGTCTGCTTCGGCAACGGCACATTACGTACCGCGGTCGAGAGCAGCGGACCCGACGCATTGTGCAAGTCGACGCGCACGGTGGTCGAGAGCCCGATGCGCAGCGGATGGGCCTCGAGTTCATTCGGATCTAAGAGGATGCGCACCGGCACGCGCTGCACGATCTTGATCCAATTGCCGGAGGCGTTCTGCGAGGGCAGAAGCGCAAAGGCATTACCGCTGCCGGCGGCAATGCCGGCCACACGTCCGTGATACGTGACTTGGTGTCCGTATAGGTCGGTTCGGACCGTGACCGGTTGGCCCGCGCGCATCCGCTCGAGCTGCACTTCCTTGAAGTTCGCATCCACCCACACGTTCTCGAGCGGCACGACGGCCAGCAAAGGCGTGCCGGCGGCGACTCGCTGGCCGACCTCCACGGAACGTTTGGCGATGACGCCGCTCACGGGCGCGATCAGCTCGGTGCGATGCAAAGCGAGCGCGGCGTTGCGTACCGCGGCCGCCGCCGCCATGACTTGGGGATGATTGGCAATGGTGGTGCCGTCGATCTGCGCCACGGTTTGGCTCAATTGCTCGCGCGCCGCCGCGACGTTGGCGCGGGTCGTGGTCACCGCATCGCGGGCATGCGAGAGTTCTTCGGCGGAAATGGCGCCGTCCGTGATCAGGTTGCCGCGACGCTGCAAATCATCATCGGCGGTGCGCTCGGCCTGTTCACGCTGGTCGATCTGCGCCCGCAATTCTTTCCCTTGGGCGAACAGGCCGCGCACTTGACGCACCGCGCGGGCCAGATCGGCTTCGGCATTTTCCTCGGCAATTCTCGCATCCGCCGGATCGAGCTCGAGCAGCGCCTGGCCGGCCTTGACGAACTGGGTATCGTCCACATTGAGCGCCAGCACCGTGCCCGGGACTTCGTTGGTCACCTGCACCACATCGCCGTTCACGTAGCTGTCATCGGTGCTTTCGAAATAGCGGCCGTCAAAGAACCAATAGCCGCCATAACCTAAGCCGCCGAGCAGGACCACGGCCGCCAGCGCGGATAAGCCTATGCGCCGCGCGCGGCCGGGCGCGGGCGCCGCGGGAGCCGGCGCATTGAGCGCAGGCATCGTGGCTGGCGCGGGAGGCGCGGCCGGTGCGGCGCCTGCGGAAGTCGTTTCGTTGGATTCCTTGGTGTTCATGGTGTTATCCGTGTCAAAACTTGATTGGAATTCGGTGCCGTCTCAATTCCCAAGGAGCGCGCATCGAAGCTGCCGCCGACGGCGGAGAGCAGCGTCACCCGCGCCACAGCTTGGTTCGCGACGATGTCGACCATCGTTTGGCGCGC
>DATNKC010000186.1:0-7456 GCA_035603615.1 Steroidobacteraceae bacterium
TTCCGGGCGCCAACACGCGCCTGACCACGCAAATGAAATCGGTGGGCGAGGCGATGGCCATCGGCCGCACCTTCCAGGAATCCATGCAAAAGGCGCTGCGCAGCCTGGAGACCGGCTACGACGGCTTCAACGAGCAGCTGACCCTGCCGCTGACCGAAGCGGCGGCGGAGAAGCTCTCGTACGAGCTGCGCTGGCCGGGGCCGGACCGGATTCTGTACGTGGCGGACGCGTTTCGCGCCGGCTGGACCTTGAGCCAGGTGTTTGACGCCACCAAGATCGATCCTTGGTTTCTGTCGCAGATCGAGGATCTGCTGCGCGAGGAAGCGGCGCTCGCCAAGGACGGATTCGAGGCCTTGAATCTTGCGCGCCTGCGTGCGCTGAAGCGCAAGGGCTTTTCCGATTCGCGCATCGCCAAACTGGTCGGGCGCGACGAGACGGACATCCGCCGGGAACGGCGCAGGCTCGGGCTGCATCCGGTCTACAAGCGCGTCGATACCTGCGGCGCGGAATTCGCCACGTCGACGGCTTATCTGTATTCCACCTACGAAGAGGAATGCGAGGCGGCGCCGACCGATCGGCGCAAGATCATGATCCTGGGCGGCGGGCCAAACCGCATCGGTCAGGGAATCGAATTCGACTATTGCTGCGTGCACGCCGCGATGGCGCTGCGCGAAGATGGCTTCGAAACCATCATGGTGAACTGCAATCCGGAGACCGTGTCCACCGATTACGACACCTCGGACCGGCTTTACTTCGAGCCGCTGACCTTTGAAGACGTGATGGAAATCATCGAGAAAGAAAAGCCCGAGGGCGTCATCGTGCAGTACGGTGGTCAGACGCCGCTGAAATTGTCGCGCGCGCTCGCGGCCGCGGGCGCACCCATCATCGGCACGACGCCCGACAGCATCGATGTGGCTGAGGATCGCGAACGCTTTCAGAAGCTGGTCACGAGCCTGAAGCTCAAGCAGCCGGCGAATGCCTCCGCGCGCACCGAGGAACAGGCCATCTTGATGGCGCGCGACGTCGGCTTCCCGCTGGTGGTGCGGCCGAGCTACGTGCTCGGCGGCCGGGCCATGGAAGTGGTGTTCAACGAAGATGATCTGCGCCAATACATGATCGATGCCGTGAAGGTATCGAACGACAGTCCGGTGCTGCTGGATCGATTTTTGGATTTGGCCATCGAAGTGGACGTGGATGCGGTGAGCGATGGCACCGATGTGCTCATCGGCGGCATCATGGAGCACATCGAACAAGCGGGAGTGCATTCCGGCGACTCGGGCTGCTCGCTGCCGCCGAACGGCCTGTCGCAGGAGATTCAAGATGAGCTGCGGGCCCAGACCAGAAAACTGGCCAAGGCGCTCAATGTCATCGGGCTGATGAATATTCAATTCGCGATTCAAAGCGGCGTGATTTACATCCTCGAGGTCAATCCGCGCGCCTCGCGCACCGTGCCCTTTGTCTCCAAGGCCACCGGCATTCCGCTGGCGAAGGTCGCCGCCCGCGTGATGACGGGCAAGACCTTGGCCCAGCAAGGCCGCACGGTGGAGCGCATCCCGCCCTATTTTTCGGTCAAGGAGGCGGTGTTTCCCTTCATCAAGTTCCCGGAGGCCGATCCGATCCTGGGGCCGGAGATGAAATCCACCGGCGAGGTCATGGGGACGGGCAATACCTTCGGCGAGGCCTATGCCAAGGCGCAGGCGGCGTCCGGGGTGATCCTGCCGACCCGGGGATTGTGTTTCATCAGCGTGCGCGACCGCGATAAGCCGGGCGCGGTGATCCTGGCCCAAATGCTGATCGCGCGCGGCTTTGAAATCGCCGCCACCGGGGGGACTTCGCAAGTGCTCGAAGAGGCGGGCGTAACCTGCCGCCGAGTCAATAAAGTGCGCGAGGGTCGCCCGCACGTCGTCGATATGATAAAAAACGACGAGGTGGCGTTGATCGTCAATACCACCGAGGGCAAGCAAGCGGTACGCGAATCGCGGTCCATCCGTCGCGAGGCGGTCGCGAGGCGAGTAACCTATTACACCACCGTGGCGGGCGCACGCGCGACGTGCGACGCGCTGGATCACTTAGGCGACATCGAAGTGAATCGATTGCAGGATTTGCACAAGGAAATGGCGTGACGCGAACTCCCATGACGCTGCGCGGCGCCGAACGGCTGCGCACGGAATTGAAGCAGCTGAAGAGCGAGGCGCGGCCCAATGTCATCAAGGCCATCGCCGAAGCCCGCGCGCACGGCGACTTGAGCGAGAATGCCGAATACCATGCCGCTCGCGAGCAGCAAAGCTTCATCGAAGGCCGCATCAACCAGATCGAGAATCGCCTGAGCAACGCCGAGGTGATTGACGTCACGAGGCTTAGCGCCAACGGCCGCGTGGTGTTCGGATCAACGCTCGAGTTGGAAGATCAGGACGGCGGCCACAAAGTGGTGTATCAGCTGGTCGGCGATGATGAGGCGAATATCAAGCAAGGGCTGCTGTCGGTGTCCTCGCCGATTGCGCGCGCGCTCATCGGCAAATCCGAGGGCGACGTGGTCGATGTCACCGTGCCCGGCGGAACACGATCTTACGAGATCGTTTCGGTCCGTTACGTGTAGAGACTCGTGAAGGCCTTGGCGCGCGCTTTTCGGGTGCTGATAACACTCTGGGCGGGGAGCCTCTGGTCGCTGCTGTGGGTCGCGGCGGTCCTGTTCCGGTTCTTGAGTGATCGGCACACCGCCGGTCTCATTGCCGCGAGGCTCTTCAGCATCGAGACTTACCTGGGGCTCGCGGCGGCGGCGCTGGCCGTGACGCTGCCGGGCCGCGGCCGATTTCGCGCAGGGTACCTGGCCGTGGCGCTGCTGGCGGTCAACGAATGGCTGCTAAAGCGCGCGATGAGTCTGGCGCAGACCCAGGGCAGCGCACTCGGGTTGGGTTTCGGTGCCTGGCACGGCGTCTCGGCAGGACTTTATGTGTTGGCGTGTCTTTGCGTCGTCGTTTTGATTTACCAGGATGAATATCGCCATGTTTAACCGCTTCTATTCCGCGGCACTCTGCTGCCTGCTGGCGCCTTCTGCGTGGTGCGGAGCGCCGTTTTCATTCGAGTCGGCGCCGGGCCGACTGCCTAAGAATGTCGTTCCGGTCAGTTATGACGTCGCCATTGTGCCCGATGCCGCTGCCTTGCGATTCACCGGAACCGAGTCGGTGCAGCTGCAATTCCGGGCGGCGACCGCGACGGTGCAATTCAATTCGCTCAACGAGACCTTGAGTCATGTGCTATTGGACGGCGCGCCGGTCAAGAGCGTGACCTCCAACGATGAGCAGCAGCTCACGACCGTGATGTTGGCGAAGCCGGTCAGCGGCCTGCACACATTGAGTTTTTCGTACAGCGGCAAAATCGAAACGCAGCCGCAGGGGCTGTTTGCGCAGAAGTACACGAAATCCGGCGGCGGTCAGGCCGTGATGCTGTCGACCCAATTTGAAGCCACGGATGCACGCCGCATGTTCCCCTGCTGGGATGAACCGGCATTTCGCTCGACGTTTCACCTGACGGTGACGGTGCCCAAGTCCTGGGCCACCGTGGGCAATATGCCCATCGCGCAGCGCGCCGTGCATGGCGAATCAGCGACGGTGAGCTTTCAGCGTTCCCCGAAGATGCCGTCCTACCTGCTCGAATTCTCGGCGGGGGATCTGCGCGAAGTGTCTGCATCGCGCGGTGGCACGCAATTCGGTGTCTGGGCGGTCGCGGGACACGAACAAGACGGCGCGGTGGCGCTCGCCAGCGCCCAGGAAATTCTGGCTGACTACAACGATTACTTTGCCTATCCGTATCCGCTCCCAAAGCTCGATTCGATCGCCGTACCGGGCGGCTTTTCAGGCGCCATGGAAAATTGGGGGGCGATTACCTACAACGATCAAGCGTTGCTGGTTGGACCCTCGAGCACGATGCAGGACCGGCAAACGGTTTTCAGTATTCAGGCGCATGAAATGGCGCATCAGTGGTTCGGCGACCTGGTCACCATGGGGTGGTGGGACGATACCTGGCTGAATGAAAGCTTTGCCTCCTGGCGCGCGGCCAAGGAGACGGCGGCGCGCTATCCGGCGTGGCGCTGGTGGGAACAGGAAGACGAATCCAAAGAGTCGGCCATGGCGGCGGATGCGCGTGCGACTTCGCACGCCATCGAGCAGCACGTAACCGACGAGCTGCAAGCGGCCAATTCCTTCGATTCGGACATTACCTACAGCAAGGGCGAGGCGCTGCTGCGCATGCTGGAGGCCTATATCGGCGAGGACGTGTTCCGCCAAGGGATCCGCAGCTACATCAAGAGCCGCGCCTATTCAAACGCGACAGCGGCAGATCTCTGGAATGCGCTGAGAGAATCGAGCGGCAAGAACGTGCCCGCAGTCGCCGCGCCGTGGATCGAGAAGCCCGGATTTCCCTTGGTCAGTGTGTCGGCGGCCTGCGATTCGTCCGGCAACCGCAGCATCACTTTAAGCCAGAAACGGTTCCTGCTGACCGACGGCAGTGCGACCGGCGCGCAGTGGCAGGTGCCCTTGAGAATTCGCAGCGGCACCGCCGCCCCGCGCAACGTGCCGCTCGACACCCAGGAGCAGAAGACCGCGGCCGGCCGCTGCGATGAGGCTTTATCCGTCAATGCCGACGCCGTCGGCTATTACCGCGTTCAGTACGACGCTGACACGCTGGCCGTGAACACGCGCCTATTCGCGGGCGCGGTTGACGGGGATCGCATTGCCTTGCTCGACGATCAATGGGCCTTGGTGGGCAACGGCGAGGCCTCATTGCAGGACTTCCTGGCGTTGGCCTCGTCCATGGGCACCGACCGCGACGCACGTGCTTGGCAGCAGATCGTCCGGGCGCTCTCGAGCATTGAATTCGCCGAGCGCCGATCGCCCGGCCATCAAGCCTTCGCGGCGTATGCGCGTGCGCTGATCAAGCCCGTAGCCGATGAATTGGGGTGGGACGCCGCGCCGCAGGAAACGCCGAATGTGGGCGACTTGCGCGATACGCTGTTGCGGGACTTGGGCAGCTGGGGCGATCAAGCCACGATCGATCAGGCACGCCGACGCTTCGCGGCATTCGTCAAGGATCCGCACAGTATGAGCGCGGATGCGCAAACGACCTTACTCACGATCGTCGGACAAAACGCCGACGCCGCGACTTTTGCGCAGCTGCATGCATTGGCCAAGGGCGCGAAAGACGACACGTTCATGGAGCGCTGCTACGTGGCGCTGGCACGGGTGCGGGATCCGGATCTCGCCCGCCAAGTAGTGCAAATCGCGCTGTCCGATGAACTGCCGCCGCAGGCGAACACGCTCGGCCTTCGCTTGATCTTGACGTTGGCGCGTGAACATCCGCGGCTATCCTGGGATACCTATATCGCCCATCAGGATCAGCTGATGAAGTCGGTGGCGACTGAGGAACGGCCGCTGGTGCTCGCGCAGCAAGCGCCGGCCGTATATTGGGATGCGTTGCCGCTGGATCAGCTCGAGGCATGGGTGCGCGCGAACATTCCGAAAGGCGCATCCGACAATCTGGCGCGCGGCATGGAGACCGCGCATCACTTGGCGGCGCAGAAGCCGGCCCTGGTCAAGGCGGCGGATGCATACCTGGCTTCAGCAAAGCACGCGGCCAGCTGAAATCAATGTCATTGCAATACTCGTCTTAGGCGTCGGGCAGGAGAACCTTGGGCATCTGCGCGCTGCGGCGGTAGAAGAGGCCGACATTGCCGATCCGCTGCACGATTTCGCTGGAGGTTTGCTTGGCGAGAGTCTCGAGCGCTGCGTCCCGTGCGCTGCGTTCCCCGACCCGGGCGGACACCTTGACCAATTCATGATCGGCGAGGGCGCGATCCAATTCCTTCACGATGTTTGGGGTCAAGCCGGCATTTCCCAGCATGACGATGGGGCTTAAAGGGTGGCCCAGACGGCGCAAATGTTTCTTTTGTTTCTCGGAAAGTGTCATTCCGCGATTATAGTCACAACGTAAAATGCCCAAGCGCTCTAAAAGCAGTTCCCGCTGGCTTACCGAACACGCCAACGATGAGTTCGTGAAGCGCGCGCAGAAAGAAGGCTGGCGTTCGCGCGCCGTCTTCAAGCTTGCGCAGATTCAGCAGACCGAGCGATTGCTGCGGCCGGGGATTCGCATGGTCGATTTAGGCTCTGCGCCGGGAGGCTGGAGCCAGTATGCGGCGCGCATTGTGGGCGGCAAGAGCCGCATCGTAGCGACGGACATATTGCCCATGGATGCGATTCCCGGCGTTGAATTTGTCCAGGGCGACTTTCGAGACGAGGCGGTGCTCGAGCAGGTTTTACACCTCGTTGGGGCGGACAAAATCGAGCTTGTATTGTCGGATATGGCCCCCAACATGGCAGGTATCGATGCAGTGGATCAGCCTCGATCGATGTATTTGGCGGAGCTTGCCCTAGAGTTCGCAGATCGTGTTTTGGCGCCCGGAGGCGATTTGCTTTTGAAGTTATTTCAAGGCGCCGGATTCGAACAGATCATCAGGGATGCCCGCACTCGTTACGGCCGCGTGGTCACGAAAAAGCCGAAGGCGTCACGAACTCGCAGTCCTGAGATCTATCTGTTGGCGCGGCAGTTTAGGATGGTGTAAGTTGAGGAACGCCCGTCAGATTTGCTGGTCCTATATGACGGTTGCAGGTGAAACTTGAACGATTTGACGAAACAAATTCTCCTCTGGGTCGCGTTGGCGGTCATTCTCCTCGCGATTTTCAGCCAATTCGGCATGCGCACCGGGCAGCCCGGACCGGTCGACTACTCGCAGTTCCTCACCGACGTGAAGAGCGGCAATGTCGAATCGGTGACCTTAAAAGGCGAGATCATCGAGGGCAAGAAGCGCTCCGGTGAGTCTTTTGTCACATTTAATCCCGAAACCAACAACGGCGCCTTGATTGGCTTGTTGCAGCAACAGTCGGTGAAGTTTCGCGGCGAAGCGCCCAAGCAGCAGTCGGTTTTCCTGCAATTGCTCATATCGGCCTTTCCGATATTGATTCTCATTGGCTTCTGGGCCTACTTCATGCGCCAGATGCAGGGCGCCTCCGGCGGCCGGGGGGCCATGTCCTTTGGTAAGAGTCGCGCACGGCTCTTGGGCGAGGATCAGGTCAATATCACCTTTGCCGATGTGGCGGGGGTCGAGGAAGCGAAGCAGGAAGTCGTCGAAATCGTCGATTTCTTGAAAGATCCCGGCAAGTTCCAGAAACTTGGCGGCAAGATCCCGAAAGGTGTGCTCATGGTCGGCTCGCCGGGCACCGGCAAGACCCTGCTGGCGCGGGCCATCGCCGGGGAGGCCAAAGTACCTTTCTTCACGATTTCGGGCTCCGATTTCGTTGAAATGTTTGTAGGCGTGGGCGCCTCGCGCGTCCGCGACATGTTCGAGCAGGCCAAGAAGCACGCGCCGTGCATCATTTTCATCGATGAAATCGACGCGGTCGGCCGC
>DATNKC010000187.1:0-7176 GCA_035603615.1 Steroidobacteraceae bacterium
CGTGAAACTTGCGCCCGCTGTGTCATAGAATGGCCTGGTGAGCGCAACCCCCTCCGAATCCGATGGTTACATGAGCGGCTTCGGCAACGAATTCGCCAGCGAGGCGTTGGTGGGGGCGCTGCCGCAGGGCCGCAACTCCCCGCAGCGCTGCCCTTATGGATTGTACGCGGAGCAATTTTCGGGGACGGCCTTCACCGCGCCGCGCGCCGCCAACCGACGCTCATGGCTGTATCGCATTCGTCCGGCCGTCACGCATCACGCATTTGAACGTTACAAGCACGCGTTGCTGGATGAGCCGCGAGATGCATCCGCGACGCCGAACCAGCTGCGCTGGGATCCCCTAGCCGTTCCGAGCATGCCCACCGATTTCATAGAGGGTCTTGTCCCAATCGCGGGCAATGGATCGCCTGAGACCCACTCTGGATGTGCGGTCTATTTATACGCCGCCAATCGCTCCATGCAGCGTCGATTCTTTTACAGCGCCGACGGCGAGATGCTCATCGTGCCGCAGCAAGGCACGCTGGTGCTGAACACGGAACTCGGGCGCTTAGGTATAGAACCGCAGGAGTTCGCCGTCATCCCACGCGGCCTGCGCTTTCGGGTCGATCTGCCGGGCGGCGCCGCACGCGGCTATATCTGCGAGAACTTCGGGGCGCCATTCAAATTGCCGGATCTCGGGCCCATCGGCTCCAACGGCCTTGCCAATGCGCGTGATTTCCTCACGCCTGTCGCGCGCTACGAGGACATCGAAGCAGGCTGCGAACTGATCGGAAAATTCGACCGCCGCCTGTGGGTCGCAAAGATGGATCATTCACCGCTGGATGTCGTGGCCTGGCACGGCAACAACGCGCCCTACAAGTATGATCTGCGGCGCTTCAACACCATGGGATCGACATCATACGATCATCCCGATCCGTCGATTTTTCTGGTTCTGCATTCGCCGAGCGATACTCCCGGCACCAGCAATATCGACTTCGTGGTTTTTCCGCCGCGCTGGCTGGCCATGGAAAACACCTTTCGACCGCCCTGGTTTCACCGCAATGTCGCCAACGAATTCATGGGCCTCATCTGCGGCGTCTACGACGCAAAGAGCACCGGCTTCGTGCCCGGCGGATCTTCGCTGCACAACTGCATGAGCGGACACGGACCCGACGCCGCCACATTCGAAAAAGCGAGCGCCGCCGACACCTCAATTCCAGTCCATATCGGCGACACGATGGCATTCATGTTCGAATCCCGCAGCGTGCTCAAGGCCACACACACTGCGCTGCATGGGACTCCGCCATTGCAATCCGACTACCTGAGCCACTGGCTGGGACTGAAAAAGCGCTTCGATCCGGCCAAGCCGTGACCATTCCGTCGCTGGACATGACGCATGATCCCGAGGCTCGCAGCTGGCTGGCCAGTGCGAACCCAAGCGGCTGCGCATTCCCGATCCAAAATCTTCCGTTCAGTGTGTTCCGGCGCGCGAAATCTGCGGAAGGCTATCGCGGCGGCGTGGCCATTGGTGATCAGATCATCGATCTTTGCGCACTCGCCGATGCACAACTGTTCACAGGCGATGCCGCGGAAGGCGTATCCGCCGGCAGCAAGGACTCATTGAATTCGCTGATGCGTTTGGGGCCCCGCGTCTTAAGTGCGTTGCGCCGCGCGCTGTTTCTGGCCATGGCGCAAGGATCCGCGCACGAAGCGCTGCTGCGGAAATGCCTGGTGCCGCAGAGCGAAGCGGTGTTCTCCTTACCCGCGCATATCGGCGACTACACGGATTTCTACATTTCCATTCATCATGCGACGGCCATCGGCCGCCTGTTTCGGCCGGACAATCCGCTGCTGCCGAACTACAAATGGATCCCCATCGGCTATCACGGCCGCAGTTCATCGATCGGCGTGTCGGGGCAAGATTTCCGGCGGCCTCAAGGACAAAGATCCACCGGTGGCGGCAGTCCGACGGTTGGACCCAGCACGCGGCTGGACTACGAGCTTGAGATGGGTATTTTCATCGGCTGCGGCAATGCGCTCGGTGAACCGATTCCGATGGCCGACGCAGAGAATCACATCTTCGGCCTATGCCTGCTCAGCGATTGGTCCGCGCGGGATTTACAAGGCTGGGAGTACCAGCCGCTGGGTCCTTTCCTTTCGAAAAATTTCGCGACCACCATTTCACCCTGGGTCGTGACCCTGGAGGCGCTCGCGCCCTTTCGCGTCCCCTTCAGCCGGCCCGATTCGGATCCTCAACCGTTGGCTTATTTGGACTCGTCAGCGAACCGCGAAGGCGGCGCCATCGACATACGGCTCGAGGCGCTGATTCAGACCGCAAAAATGCAGGGCCGAGGCGAGCCGCCGCAGCCGCTGTCTGAAACCAGTTTTCGGCACGCCTACTGGAGCATCGCGCAACTGGTGGCACACCACACCGTCAATGGCTGCAATCTGCGCCCGGGAGACCTGTTCGGCAGCGGCACGCAATCCGGTCCGACGCCGGCCGAAGCCGGTTCCCTGGTGGAACTGAGCAAGGGCGGCACCCAGGCGCTGCCAATCGGCCAAGATGAGCATCGAACTTTCCTGGAAGACGGCGACACCGTGATCTTCCGCGCCCGATGCGAACGCCCCGGCGCAGTCAGCATCGGATTTGGCGAGCTGCGCGGCCGGGTGTCGCCGGCAAGTTCCTCGTAGACCTCAACGCCTCAGCCTGCCTTTGTAGGGCCTTCCGAGGCCAACTTTGACGCTGACATTATTTATCAGCGTTGTCCTACAGCCCCGAAGGGCCTCGCATTTTAAGATCGTGCCCTGAGATTTATTGCGGTGAACGCCATGAATATCGCGATCGCTCTGCTATTGCTGTTGTGCCTCTGCCTCCTGCTCGCGTGGGGACTGATCAGTCTTGTGGAAAATCTGACCGATAACGGCGCGCATGATGAGCCGGCATTTCGCGAACCGGGTCCAATTTTTCACGATCACACCGCCGAGCAGCAGGGAGTCAGATCTCAATTTGCCTGGCAATCTCGATCGCATTCGAAGGCTCCAGATTGAATCGGTCGACGATCTTGACCGAATTGCGATAGAGAAACGCAAACAACGCCATTCGCCAGCCCCGAAGGCTGGCATCTTCGCGTCGAGAGACCACCAAATCGCGGGTGCCGACAAACATCGCCTTGTCGAAATCGATTTCGGCGGGAAGACCGCGGGTATTGAGCAGCGCTTGCCGTAGATCCGGAATTTCCAGGAATCCGAAACGCGCCACCAGGTGCCACAATCCTTCACCGACATTGTCGACTACCGCGCACGTCGGGCCGGCGATGCGCGGCGTGGCTTCGAATACGACGCTCAATGCGATCGCGTTGCGCGGCAAGACGCCGACAAAATGCGCATGATCCATGATGAGCCGCGATACCTTTTGCGAGCTGCGGGTCAAGAATACCGTCGTTCCATCCACGCGCGGGATTGCGCCGCACTTCAAGTCGGATAGAAATTTTTCGGCGGACTGCGGTGACTGCACCAAGGTCTTGCGGATGGCCTCGACACCGCGGCGCCAGGTGACCATGATGAGGAACAAAATAGCGGCGAACGTCAGCGGCAGCCAGCCGCCCTGGGCGATCTTCAAGAGATTGGCCGTGAAGAAACTGGTATCGACCACGATAAAGACGATAGCAATCGGGGCGGCCACGGCCATCGGCCATTTCCACAGATCGCGCATCGCGCGGTACAGGAGAAAAGTGGTGAGCAGCATGGTGGTCGAGACGGCAGTGCCGTAAGCGCCCGCCAGCCGATCCGAGGCGCCGAAGGCGATGGTGGTGGCGATCGTAGCCACCATCAAAAGCCAGTTGACCGCCGGAATATAGATCTGACCGTAGATCCGATCCGACGTTTGTCGAATCGCCACCCCGGGTAGCCAGCCGAGTTGCATGGCTTGCCGCGTCATCGAGAAAGAACCTGTGATGATGGCCTGGCTTGCGATGATGGTGGCGATCGTCGCCAATACCACCAACGGATAGACCGACCAAGCGGGTGCGATTTGAAAAAAGGGATTGCCCGTTACCGTGCCCTTGTCGATCAAAAAGGCCGTTTGTCCTGCATAGCTCAGCAGCAACGCCGGCAGCACCACGACGTACCAAGATCGGCGAATGGGACCCTTGCCGAAATGCCCCATGTCCGCATAAAGCGCTTCACCGCCGGTAATGCATAAGAACACGCCGCCCAACACCAGGAAGCCGGCGCGGCCCGAACTCGCCATGAAGCGGATGGCATAGCGCGGATCCACCGCCGCCACGACGTCCGGGTGTTTCAAAATCGACGCCACGCCCAGCACTGCAATCACGATGAACCACAGCAGCATCACCGGCCCGAACGCACGACCGATCTTTTCCGTGCCAAAGCGCTGCGCGGCGAAAAGCGCCAACAGGATGACCACCGCCATTGGCATCACGTAGGGCTTTAATGATTCAGTGACGACGTTGACGCCTTCGAGCGCGCTCAGCACCGAGATCGCCGGCGTGATCACACCATCGCCATAGATCAGCGCGGCGCCGAGCAGTCCCATGCCGGTCAAGAGCCGCACTCCGGGCGTAAAGCCGTTGGCACCGATCAAAGACATCAACGCCAATATCCCGCCCTCGCCGCGGTTATCAGCACGCATGACGAACAGGCAGTACTTGATCGAAATGGTCACGATCAAGGTCCAAAATATCAGGGACAGTACGCCGAGTGCCGTTTGCGGCGTGAATTGCCCGCCCATGGCCTGCACCACCGTCTGCAACGTATACAGAGGACTCGTGCCAAGATCGCCGAATACAACGCCTAGCGCACCGAAAGCAGCCCAGGACTTAGCCTTCCCCGAAATCGCTTCATTGACCCGATTTGTCGCCATGCCGCAGCCCCTGCTAAGTCATTAATTCTGCTGAATATTAATTCGTAGGGCCTCTCCCACAACCATAGTGGACCTCGGCCGCTGCTCTCTTAAGCGCGCGCTGCTTAGGATGAGGATAGGTAATTTCCTATTGGGTATTACCTGGAGGGTCCTAACATGAATGGCCACATCAAGACCGCATTGATTCTGGCGTTGCCCCTGCTGATGATCGGAACGGCACTTGGCGGCGAGGGCCTGCAGGTCAAGATCACCAACGACGGAACGCAGGACATTGTCGTCACAGTGTACGACATGAACGCCAATCCCCGGGCAATCTTGCTGCAAAATGCGCGGATCAACGGTTTCACTTCCGTGCCCGTATCCGCTATTGCGGACGCCACGGGGCATGCGAACCTATCTTGGACAGCGACCAGCACCGACGGAACATCGGCGAAGTGCGGTCACGATGAGACCTCGGGCCTGCGCAACGATTCCGCCGTCAATGTGCACGCGGACTCCAGCTGCAGCGAGCTCGCGGCAGGGACCGGTTAGCGAATCAGCGGCTCGTTGCGAACTTGGGGCGCGAACGCAGCAAGTGCCGCGCCCGTGCCCCGGCTAGCGCGAGAAGACCGAGCAGTGTTGAAAGCTCGAGCGCTCCACCACCGCCGCCGGTGCTCGGCCCCGGCTGGGTCGCCACGGTATTCACAGATAACGTCACGGAGGTCGCCGGGGAAGTCCCGGCAACATTCGAACACACCAGGGTGTACGTGTCCGAGCCGACAGCGGTCGGGCTGACTGTCTGCGTGCCGTTGCTCGCCAAAGCGCCCGACCAACTGCCCGAGGCGGTGCAGCCGGTGGTGTTCACCGATGACCACGTGATCGTCGCGGAGGCGCTTGGCACGATGGACGTTGGGGATATGCTAAGCGTCGGTGCAGGTGGAATGATCGCCGGAACCATCTGCGCGGCCATATCGGCCAGAACAAACCCATAGCCGGCGGCAAAATTGAACGTCGGTGTCGATGCTGTTGGGTTTGGCGTAACGCCCATCGGCACGGTGCTTTGCTGCAGTATTGTATAAATCTGCGTCGGCGTCAGCGATGGGTCCGCCTGCAGCATGAGCACCGCGATGCTGGCCGCATGCGGCGCAGCCGCGGAGGTACCGAAGAAATTCGGAAAGCTGGGGTTGTTCGCGCACTGGGGAACCGTACTGGGATCAGTCGGTCCCCCGTTCGCCAGCGTGAATCCCAAAAATGTATCGTTGCCGCCGTCGGGGCTGGCGAAATCCGGTTTTTGACGGAATTGCGCCGCTTGAGGTTTCCCGTTGACGTCGAACAGAATTGGATCGCCGCCTGCGGAGGAAAAAGTCTCCAAGGTAGGCGTCGTTGCTCCGCAGGACAAGGTGTTCGGGAAGAATACGGCGCCTACGGCTGCGGCGCCCCCGGCGAGGGGATGACCTTGTATCGTTCCACCGCCGTTGCCCGCAAACTTCGTGATTTGGCTGCCGAGGCCATCATCTTCGACCACCACTTTAATTCGTCCAGGCGGTGCGGAGCTGTTTGCCAAACCGACCACGATATTCACCGTTTCTTGTGAACTATTGCCGGCCGCATTGGCAGGATTGTCGACAATCATCACTTGATACGGATCTTGCCCCAGCGTATTGAGGCCGCTGCAGGTCGCGGTTTGGCCGTTGTAATTGGTGATGATGTCATTTCCGCTCGTGGGCGTGATGCATACGTTGATCTGGCTGGTGGCGCCGCCGCTGTTCGGCGCGCCCGTCAGGTAGGGTTGATCCCATTCAACAACAATCGCGACGAAATCGCCGGGAGCCATCGACGGAATGGTGACCGGGAGCGCGGTGGTCGTAGTAGCACCGGTCGTGTCGAAGTTCAGCAAATGCTCAGTCGCATTCTGACCCGTCCCCGGCGTCGCAAAAGTGGGGGCATTGTTGTCGTATGCCAGCGTCCCGTTGTTGCCGGCCGAGGAGAAATACGCCACTCCGTTCGCAACGACGGCATTTACGGCCTGCGCCACCAATCCGTCCTGAAAAAACGGCTCGTCAAAATAGCCAACGTCATCGACAATCACCTTGGCGCCGGCGCCGCCGCTGGCGACAGGCGCGGCCAGCTGGCCGATGCCGCTGGCAAAATCAGCCTCGCTGTTCTCCGCAGTATAGAAAGCGAGACCCGCACCCGGCGCTACATCGTGGATGATTTGCATGATCGCGCGCCCTTCATCGCCGAATGGCAATTGGGTCGGCGGGTCGTAACCCATACAACCGAGACCGTTAGGATTAGCCTCTGCGAGCACGACTACGTTCGACGGCAAATCTCCC
>DATNKC010000188.1:0-2104 GCA_035603615.1 Steroidobacteraceae bacterium
CCGGGCGACCGGGCCCTTTTTTCTACCATCTTGCAGTATAGCAGCCGTCTTGCATGGTAGCTACCGGTAGCTATACTGCATGTATGAGCATGGTTTCCATTAAAGAGGCCAAAAACCGCCTGACCGAGATCGCCCGTCGGGTCGAAAAGGGCGAGACGGTCGTGGTCACCCGCAACGGGAGGCCGATCCTCGACCTGGTCCCGCATCGCACACATGGCGGCATTGATCTGAAAGCCGGCGCAAAGTTTCTGCGCAAGCGTGGGATCAAGACGCTTGTCAGCTACGTCGCGAAGGATTTCGATGAGCCGCTGCCGGAGGATTTTCTTCTGCGTCCGCTGCCTTAGAGCGGGATGAATTTAGCTGTGGTTGATCAGGCATAGCCTGCATTCCTGAAGTAGTTGGCGCATTCCTGGGCGTTGAAGGATGTCAGTAGCTGGCCGATGGCCGAGCAGACGGCATCGGCGGTTCGCGCGCTGGCCTTTCGCAGCAGATGTTTGAGTTTGGCGAAGACCTGCTCGATCGGGTTGAGGTCGGGAGAGTATTTTGGCAGGAAAATGAGATGCGCGCCGGCTTTGCGAATGGCCGAGCGCACGACTTTGCTCTTGTGGCTGCCGAGATTGTCCATGATGACGATGTCGCCGGGACGAAGCGTTGGGACGAGAACCGCTTCGATGTAGAGGAGAAAGCACTCGCCATTGATGGGACGATCGATGAGCCAGGGCGCCTCGATACGGTCATGGCGGAGCGCCGCAAGGAAGGTCATCGTATTCCAGTGACCATACGGCGCCTTGGCTTTCAGGCGTTCTCCTCGTGGGCTCCAGCCACGCAGCGGCGCCATATTTGTTTTGGTCCAGGTCTCGTCGATAAAGACGAGCCGAGCTGGATCAATGCGATTTTGATACCTTGCCCATTGGGCGCGCCGCCTTCGAACGTCGGGACGATCCTGCTCTGCGGGCAGAAGTGTTTTTTTTGAAACTCAAGTCTTCGGCGTGCACGAACTCCCACACCGAGCGATAATCGACTTTGAGGCCGCGTTCGCTCGCGAGTTCGCCCACCAGTCCCCGCAGTGTGAAGTCGCCGGCTTTACAGCGCTGCAACAGCCAGATGCGATGATCACCCGAGAGCGTCCTGGGCTTGTGACCGCCCATCTGTCCCGGTTGGAGATGCCCCTTCGTTCGAAATTGCGCCACCCAGCCGATTACCGTGCTCGGGGCAACGCCATACCGCCGCGCCGCCGCCTGCCGGCTCATCCCTTCTCGTTCAACCGCAAAAACCGCGCGCTTGCGAAGATCCTGAGAATATGGTCGTCCCATGCATGCCGGCCTCCATCTCCAGCCAGCATCTTGAATCTGACTCGTGACCCTTTGGGAATCCCCTATCGATTCCTCCTAACCTCATCCCGCTCTAGCGCAATCATCACACCGAATCAAGAAAATCAGACAGTATGCGATTGAAAGCGGGCGGGTCCTCCAGATTGGCGAGGTGGCCGACGCCTGGAATGATCTCGAACCGGGAGCCTCGAATCTGTCGCGCCATGGCCTCGACGATCGCCGATGCAATCGTGCGGTCCTCGCCGCCCGCGATGACGAGTGCGGGCAGATCGATCTTCGGCACGATTGCGGTGCCGTCGAACGAGAGGATGCAGCGCATCGCATCGCGATAGACGGAGGGCGGGACCGAGCTGATCGATTCGATCGCGGCCGCACGCGCCGCCTCGGACGCACGCGGCGACAGCAGCTGATCGAGCAGACTCTCGGCCATGTCGCGCATGGTCTTTCCGGCGTCGAGCGGCCCGATCCGGCGCGCCATGAAGTCGCGCGCCCGTTCGCGTGCCGCCTGCAGCGCTTCGGGCGTTTCCGGCTGGGCCAGGCCTGGACTCGTCGCATAGAGGCATACGCTCGCTACCCTGCGTGCGTCCCGCCGCAGGAATTCCTGCGCAACCATCCCGCCCATGGAGTGGCCGACCAGATGAATGCGCTTACCCGGAAGCGTGTCGAGCAGCGCCTCGAGCGCCTCGGCAAGAGCAGGGAATGTCATTTGCGGCAATGGCTCGGAGCTGCCATATCCCGGCATGTTCCACGCAACAACACAGAAACGCCAGGAA
>DATNKC010000189.1:0-4857 GCA_035603615.1 Steroidobacteraceae bacterium
AGCGGTCCGAATTTGGCTTAATCTTGATACTCGTGACGGACCTCTCTGGAGAAGGGTCGGAAATAAGATTGAATAGGGCTCTTTTAGGGAGGTTTTATGCGTAACCACCAGCAAGGCATGACGTTCATCGGGTTGCTCTGCATTCTCGCGTTGCTCGGCGTGGTCGTATACGCGGGGATACGGCTGGCGCCCCTGTATCTCAACTATATGAAGGTCGCGCGCACCATGGAATCGGTGGCCTCCGAGGTCAAGGGCGACAATCCCGACCCGCAGGCGATCAGGAACTTGATCGACCGGCATTTCAATATCGAGGACCCGACGGGCGTTACCGTAAAGGATATCGAGATTACGCGGGACAGCGACGGGGTGCAGATGCATGTGGCCTACGACGATGCCGTGCCCTATGTGGCGAACGTTTCGCTCAGTGTGCATTTCGAAAAGACAGTGAAGGTGCGGTGATTCCACTGCGCAAGCCGGACGATGTTGCGGATTGGGTCGAGCGATCGTTCGGCCATGTGTTTACGGCGCCTGCGCTCTGCTCCACGGCGCTGACGCATCGAAGTGCGGGCGCGGATCAAAACGAGCGCTTGGAATTCTTGGGCGATTCGATTCTCAATTGCGCCGTCGCACGCCTGCTTTACGACGCGCACCCGCAGGCCGATGAAGGAGATCTATCCCGTTTGCGCGCCTCGCTGGTCAGCGGCGAGAGTCTGGCGCAGATTGCGGCGGATTTGGGTTTGGGGGAATACTTACGTCTGGGCTCCGGTGAATTGAAATCCGGCGGCTTCCGTCGGGCTTCGATCTTGGCGGATGCCTTGGAGGCGATGCTGGGCGCCATATTTCTGGACGGCGGCTACGAGGCGGCGGCGGCCGCGGTGACGCGCCTGGTCGCCGCGAAGATGGCCGAGTTGCCGGCGGCGGGAACCTTGAAGGATCCGAAGACGCGTTTGCAGGAGCTCATGCAAGCGCGGGGTCTGGCATTGCCGGTCTATACCCTGACCGCGGTGGCGGGAGATCCTCATGAGCAAACTTTTACAGTGATGTGCGAGGTTCCGGTGCTGGGCATCGGCGCCAGGGCCGAGGGCGGTAGCCGGCGCCGCGCGGAGCAATTGGCCGCGGCGAAAGTCATCGAACTGCTGCCCGCTGAAATACGCAGTCTATGAGCGAACCTAATTTTCGCGCCGGGCATGTTGCCATTGTCGGCCGCCCCAATGTCGGCAAATCGACCCTGGTCAATGCACTCGTGGGCCGCAAGGTAACCATCGTGACGGCCAAACCGCAGACCACGCGGCATCGAATCTTGGGTCTGGTCAATCGCCCCGAGGCGCAACTGGTTTTGGTTGATACGCCGGGGCTGCACGAATCGACGCGCCGGGTCATGAATCAATATATGAATCGCGTCGCGATCTCCTCTTCGCAGGATGCCGATGTGGTCTTGTTCGTGATTGAAGCGATGCGCTTCACCGAGGAAGACGAGTGGGTGTGGGAGCGGGTGCGCGGCTTGAAGCAGCCGCTGTTTTTGGTCGTCAACAAAGTCGATCGCGTTTTTCCCAAGGATCAGATGCTGCCCTTCCTCGAAGAGATGAGCACGCGCGTACCCGCCTCGGGCATCATTCCGGTTTCGGCGCTGCAGTCGGACAATCTCAATCGCCTGGTCGATCTGGTCGGTTCGCGTCTGCCGGTGTCCCCGCCGCTGTTCGCCCCGGACGTCGTGACGGATCGCGACGAGCCGTTTCACGCCGCGGAAATCGTGCGTGAAAAGCTGACTTTGAAACTGCGCGAGGAACTGCCCTACGGCATCAATGTGCAAATCGAGCGCTTTGCGGATGAAGACAATCGAATTATGATCAACGCGGTCATTTGGGTTGAGCGCGCCGGACAGAAGGCCATCGTGATCGGTCAGGGCGGCGAGCGCTTGAAGGAAATCGGCCGCTTGGCGCGCATCGAGCTCAATGACCTGTGGCAACGCTCCGTGCATCTGGAGCTTTGGGTCAAGGTCAAGGAAAATTGGGCCGACAGCGAAATGGCATTGCGCCAATTTGGGTACGACACGTTGTGAAGAGCACGGGCCGGCCATCCGGGCGGCGCGTATGGCTGGCACCAGCCTACGTATTGCACCAGTACGCCTACCGGGACACCAGCCGAATCGTGGAGGTGTTCACCGCTGAGCATGGACGGCTCACCCTGTTCGCACGCGGCGCCAACGGTCCGAAATCGGCGCTGAAAGGCGTATTGCGGCCTTTTCAAAGATTGCTGGTTTCCTGGTCGGGCACCTCGGAGGCATGTGCGTTGGTCGGCGCGGAGAGCGACGGGCAGATGACCCGTCTCGCACCCGAACGGCTCATGAGCGGCTTCTATTTGAACGAGTTGCTGTTGAAACTGACCGAGCGCCGCGATCCGCATCCGGAGATTTTCTTCTCGTACGCCTCCTGCGTGCAAGCGCTGTGCGACGGTGAGGTCGAAGAGCGGGCGCTGCGCCGTTTCGAAAAACGCCTGCTGAATGAGTTGGGCTACGGATTGGAATTGACCCAGACCGGCGATGGTATCCCGGTGCAGCAGGATAAGTACTATCGATTCGCCCTACAAAGCGGCCCGCAGTTGTGCGTGGCGGAAGCTCCCGGCGCCGTTTACGGCCAGTCGCTCACGGATCTGCAGTCAGAGAGTTTCGAGGATGCCCGCTCACTGCGCGACGCCAAGCGCCTGTTGCGCGCCGCCATCGATGTGTGTCTCGACGGCCGCGCTTTAAAATCTCGCGAGGTCATGCTGGCGCTGCGCCCCCGGGAGCCGCTGCGCCAGGAACTCACGCGCAATACCCAGACAGGCTCCCGGGAGGGTCCGTGAACGAACTTAAAGTCCACGGCAGCATCGCGTTGGGCGTCAACATCGATCATGTGGCGACGTTGCGCCAGGCACGCCGCGCCCGCTATCCGGACCCCTTGTACGCGGCCCTGCTCGCCGAGGAAGCCGGCGCCGACAGCATCACGCTGCACCTGCGCGAGGACCGCCGCCATATTCAGGATCGCGACGTCACGGCGATGCGCGAAGCGCTGCAGACCCGCATGAATCTTGAAATGGCGGTGACGGACGAAATGGTCCGCATTGCGCAAAACGTGAAACCGCAAGATGTTTGCCTCGTGCCGGAGTCACGCCAGGAAGTCACCACCGAAGGGGGCCTGAATGTCTCAGGCCAGAGCGCGCGCTTGCAGGACGCCGTGGCCGCGCTCGCCGGCGCGGCGATCCGCGTGTCTTTGTTCATCGATCCCGACGAGGCGCAGATCGAATCGGCCCGCCGTGTCGGCGCTCCAGTCATCGAATTGCATACCGGCGCGTATGCGGAAGCGGCTGGAGGGGCGCGCGCCCGCGAATTTGAACGGCTGCGAAACGCGGCGAAGTTCGCGGCCTCGCTGGGGCTGACGGTCAATGCCGGTCATGGGCTCAACTATCACAATGTCGAGCCCATCGCGGCGATCCCCGAAATCATCGAGCTCAACATCGGGCACTCGATCGTGGCACGCTCCATCATCGATGGGTTGGCCAAGGCGGTACGCGATATGAAGGAACTGATGCGCCGCGCGCGAGCAGGTTTCTAAGAACATGATTTTTGGAATCGGCATCGACGTTCTGCAAGTTGACCGGGTCGAGCGGGTGTTCCAAAAACACGGCGAACGCTTTATCCGCCATTTGTTGTTGCCCGCGGAGCGCGCGCAGCTCGAGCGCACGGCGCGTCCCGTACGTTTTCTGGCCATGCGTTTCGCAGCCAAGGAAGCCATCGTCAAAGGCATGGGCACGGGATTTGCGCATGGCGTGTGGATTCGCGACGTCGGCATCGTGCAAAACTCGTGGGGCAAGCCGGAAGTGGTTTATTCCGAACGCGGCGCCAAGGTTCGCGATAGTCTGGGAATAGGCGAGGGTCACGTGACCTTGACCGACGAAGCCGGATTGGTGGTGGCGGTCGCCGTTCTCATGCGGCGTAGCGCAACTTGAACACATTGGTGTTCGATATCGAGACGGTCCCCGATACGGATCTGGGCCGGCGGCTGTATGGGCTCTCCGAGTTGTCCGACGAGCACGTGGCGCAGATCATGTTCACCAAGCGTCGACAGGAGACCGGCAGCGAATTTCTGTCGCATGAGCAGCAGCGCATTGTCGCGATATCGGTGGTCATGCGCTCCCGAGAATCGCTCAAGGTGTGGAGTCTGGGCGATGAGTCCTCGTCGGAGAAGGATCTCATCGAGCGGTTTTTCGACGGGCTGGACAAGTTCACGCCGGATTTGGTCTCCTGGAACGGCGCCGGCTTCGATCTGCCGGTGCTGCACTATCGAAGTCTGCTGCACAGTGTGGCCGCCGCGCGCTACTGGGAGTTGGGGGATACCGATCAGAGTTTCCGGTACAGCAATTACCTGAGCCGCTTTCACTGGCGGCACATGGATTTGATGGACATCCTCTCGGGCTTCCAAGGCCGCGGTCGCGCGAGCCTCCAGGACATCGCCACCTTGCTGGGCCTCCCCGGAAAACTCGGAATGCATGGCTCCGAGGTGTGGGGCGCCTATTTGCAGGGTGGGCTGGCCCGGATCCGCGACTACTGCGAAACCGACGTGCTGAATACCTATCTCATCTACTTGAGATTCCAGCTGATCCGCGGACACTTGAACGCAGCGGAACACGCGCACGAGCTGGCGCGCGTACGCAAGCTGCTGGCCGAGTCGAGCGCGGCACACCTCAAAGAATTCGCGGCAGCGTGGCCCGAGACCTAAGCTCAAGTCTGGTTCAGGAAGGCGATATCGTCGATCTGGCGCACGATGGCCGCGGCGTCGCGCGCGTCGAGGGCAAGGCCGTGTTCATCGAGGGCGCGCTGCC
>DATNKC010000190.1:0-9663 GCA_035603615.1 Steroidobacteraceae bacterium
CGGAATCGAGCGGCCTGTGACATTGCGGGTAACCGCGGATCGGCGTGCCTTGACTGAACCGGGCAAATTGTTGCCTGGATTGGGCTTCGATTTGGCCACTTGGAACGCCGCCACGAGCATCGAGTCGGTGCCCCCCGACAGCGCGGGCGCACGAGCCGGTCTCAAGCCGGGCGATCGCTTGCTTGCCGTGGATGGGCAACCCATCGTCAATTCGAGCGCATTTCGTTCCCTCGTGGGGGGGGCGGCAAATCGGGACATCTCGATAGAAGTCGAGCGCCACGGCGAACGATTGCGTATGGTAGCGGCGGTTCCGCGCGTGATGGAAGAGGGCAAGCCGATTCGCCGGCTGGGAATAACGCTCAAAGAAGGCGCGCCCGTCTGGCCGCCGGGCCTGGTCGAAACGCATCGTTCGGGGCCCATTGATGCGGCGCTGATCGGGGTGAAGAAAACTTGGGAGATGTCCGCGCTGACCGTGCAGATGCTCTGGCGCATGCTCACCGGTCAGGTTTCCGCCAAGAATATCAGCGGAGTCGTGAGCATCGCAGAGTTCGCCGGCATCAGCGCTTCTCTGGGAGCGACGGCATACATGGCGTTCCTGGCGATCATCAGTGTGAGCTTGGGTGTGCTCAACTTGCTGCCGGTGCCGTTGTTGGATGGCGGCCAAGTGGTTTACCAGGCGGTCGAAGCGGTCAAGGGCAGCCCACTATCTGAGCGAACCCAGCTCTTTGGCCAGCAGATCGGAATCGCGCTGTTGGTGGTGTTGATGAGTTTGGCTTTCTATAACGACATATCAAGACATTTGAATTAACGGGACATCATGATCAAACCCAAGTTCCAGCCGCACAGGCGGCGTTGCCCCGGCCGCCGTCGCGGGCGCAGCGTCGCCCATCAAAATTGCATCCGGTCGTTGCCGCGTGCGGCTTGAATTTCGTCTAGCCTTGTTGGTGGCGCTGGCCAGCCAACCGATCTGCACGGCTGTGCGGGCGCAAACAGCTCAAGAAACATTTACCGTCGGCGACATTCGCATCGAAGGTCTGCAGCGCATCTCCGAGGGGACGGTATTTAACTATCTGCCGGTGAACATCGGCGATCACCTGGACGGCGCGCGCATCGGCGAAGCGATGCGTGCCCTGTACGCGACCGGATTCTTCCGCGACGTGGAACTGCGCCGCGACGGCAACACTCTTCTTGTGGTGGTGGTGGAACGTCCGTCCATCGCCAAGTTCGAGATCAAAGGCAACAAGGACATCAAGACGGAAGACCTGCAGAAGAGCCTGCGCAACGTCGGGCTCGCGACCGGCAAGACTTTCGATCGCTCGGTCCTCGATGAGGTGAAGCAATACCTCACCGATCAGTATTTCAGCCGCGGCAAATACGCCGTGCGCGTCGATACCAAGATCACCGATCTACCCGGCAACAAAGTCGACATCATCGTCGACATCAAGGAAGGCAAGCGCGCCAAGATCGAGCAGATCAACATTGTCGGCAATACCAAATTCAAGGAAAAAGACATCCTCGACAGCTTCGAGCTGAAGACGCCGAATTGGCTGTCCTGGTACAAGCAGGATGATCGGTATTCGCGCGAGTCCCTGACCGGCGATCTGGAAAAATTGCGGTCCTACTATATGGACAGGGGCTACGCGAATTTTCAAATCGAATCGACGCAGGTGACGATCGCGCCCGAAAAAGACGACATGTACATCACCGTGAACGTCACCGAGGGCGAGATATTCAAGGTGAGCGACGTCAAGCTTGCCGGCACCATGGTGGTGCCCGAGGAGCAACTGCGCCGTTTGCTGTTGGTCAAGCCCGGCGACACTTATTCGCGCAAGCTCGTCACCTCCACGCAGCAATTGATGAGCTACAGGTTGGGCGCGGACGGCTATGCCTTCGCCAAGATCGATCCGGTCCCCACGGCCGACAATGAGCATAAGACCGTGGCGCTGACGTTTTTCATCGAGCCCGGCAACCGGGTTTACGTGCGCCACATCAATTTCAACAACACGACTGCGATCAATGACGAGACGCTGCGCCGCGAAATGCGCCAATTGGAGGGCGGATGGCTCTCGAATTCAGCCGTGGAACGCTCCAAGGAGCGCCTGCAGCGTCTGCCTTACGTCGAGAAAGTCGAGTTCGAAAACAAGCCGGTGGCAGGCAGCGCCGATCTGGTGGATGTCGACTTCAACATCAAGGAAGGATTGCCGGGTCAATTCGGCGGCGGCATCGGCTATTCGGAAGCCCAGAAATTCAGCTTGAACGGCAACTTCGTGCACAGCAACTTCTTTGGCACGGGGGATCGCGTCGCCTTGGAGATCAATGCCGGCAAGTACAGCAAGAGCTACACCTTCGCGCACACGGATCCCTACACCACCATCGATGGCATCTCGCGCACGACGTCTATAACGCTTCGCGATGTCACTCAGTTCGTCGCGGCATCTTCGGCGTTTGCCACCAAGCAGATCACGGGCGCGGTTCAATGGTCTTATCCGATCAGCGAATACCAGTTCCTGAGCGCGGGCACCTCGGCCAATAAAAACAGCCTGGTGGTCTCGCAGGGCTATAGCTCGCAGCAGTCGGTCGATTGGGTCAAACAGAACGGCAATACTTTCACGCGCGATCTGACCGATACCAACGGGGATGGTGTCATCAATTCATTGGACTCCCCCTATACCGTGTACGGCTCGAATTTCTATACTTACGAGCTGACCGGCGGCTGGTCCTATGAGGGCCGAAACCGTGCGCTGTTCCCCGACCGTGGCACGAAAGTGACGCTCTCGGCGCGCTACGCGTTGCCCTTGAGCGAAGTTCGCTACTACCAGACGAACTTCGACGCCATCACCTACATACCCCTATGGCGCAGCTTCGTGCTCTCGGCGCAAGCCTCGGTGGACTATGCCTCCGCGCTTGGGAAAACGACCTCCTTGCCGCCCTACCTGAATTACTTTGCCGGCGGTCCCGACAGCGTCCGGGGTTACCGCGAGAGCACCTTGGGGCCGAGGGACAACATCGGCATCGGCAACCCCTACGGCGGCAATTTCCGCGTAGTCAACCGCTACGAGCTGATTTTCCCCGTGCCCGAAAAGTGGAAAAGCGCGGCGCGCGTCAGCTGGTTCTACGATATCGGCAACGTCTTCGAAACCGGCAATAAGGTCAAATTCCTGGGGGTCGATGACATAACGCCGGTCGACTATCACTTCAATTATGCTAATCTAAAACGATCAACCGGCATTGCAGTGCAGTGGCTCGCGCCCTTGGGTCTGTTCCGATTCTCCTACGGCGTTCCTTTGAATAGCTTTGTGGGCGATACCGTGCGGTTCGGGGACGAGACGGAACGTTTTCAATTTTCCATCGGTCAAGCGTTTTGACCGCAATTTGAGGTCTTAAAGATCAACATGTCCTATCTTCGCAGCATCCCGCTCTTGGCCCTGGGTCTTTGCGCACTGATGGTGTCGCAGCAAGCCAGTGCTGAAATCAAGATCGGGTACGTGGATTTCCAGAAGCTCATGGCGGAGGCGCCCCAGGTCAAGAGCGCCATGCAGGCATTGCAGAATGAATTTGGTCCGCGCCAGCGCGAGTTGGTCGCGATGCAGAATGATCTGAAGGCGCGCGATGAGAAATTGACGAAGGAGGGCGCGATCATGGCCGAAGCCGATCGCGCCAAAGCGGAAAAGGCCCTGCGCGATCAACAGCGCGAATTCTCGCGGAAAGGCGGCGAATTCCAGGATGACCTGTCGACCCGCAAGAACGAGGAACTCGGCAAGGTGCAACGCTACTTGCTGGAGGAGATCCGTACCTACTCCACTGCGCAAGGATTCGATCTGGTGCTGGGCGAAGGCGTCTTCTACAGCAAGCCGCAGCTGGACATTACGGCGCAAGTATTGGATGTGCTGAAGTCCAAGCCGGCGACTGCGCCGAAACCTGCGGCAGCCGCACCGGCGAAACCTCCGGGCGCCAAGTAAGCCGCCTCTCCTAACTGCACTTAGGGAGCGCTTGGGAGCCTGTCTGGTGCAGGAAGAATTCAGCCTCGGGGAGTTGGCGGTGCGGTTCGGGCTCACGTTGCGTGGTGAGCCGGAGCTTAAAGTGCGAAGCGTCGCCACCTTGTTCCGGGCGGGACCGGGAAGCTTGAGTTTCCTGGCGAACTCGCGCTACCGCAAACAATTGGAGATCACCAGGGCGACCGCCGTTGTGGTCAGTGCCGAGGACGAAGCCCATTGTCCAGTCGCGGCCCTGATCCACTCCAACCCCTACCTGGTATACGCTCGCATTGCCGCCCTCTTGCACCCGGTGCCGAGCCCGGAGCCGGGAAGGCACCCGAGCGCCGTCGTCAGCAGCCGCGCGCGCATCGCAGCCTCAGCAAACATTGGGCCGTTGGCCGTGGTTGAAGACGACGCTGAGATCGGCGATCGCGCCATCATAGGTCCGGGCTGTATCATCCAACGCGGCGCCCGGGTCGGAGCCGACTCGGTTCTGGTGTCCCGGGTGAATTTGTACCCAGGGGTGACCTTAGGACAGCGCTGTATCCTGCACGCCGGTGCCGTGGTCGGTGCGGATGGGTTCGGTTTTGCGCACAACTCCGGCAGCTGGATAAAGGTGCCGCAAGTGGGCAGCGTGCGAGTCGGCGATGACGTGGAGATCGGGGCCAACACCACCATTGATCGGGGCGCCATCGATGATACGGTTGTCGAGGACGGCGTCAAACTGGACAATCAGATCCAGGTAGGCCACAACGTGGTCATCGGCGCCCATACGGCGATTGCGGCCTGTACCGGTATTTCCGGCAGCACGGTGATCGGCCAACGCTGCATGATTGGCGGTATGGTGGGTTTTGCGGGGCATTTGACCATTGCCGATGACGTGGTGGTCACCGGCTGCAGTTTGGTGAGCGCGTCCATCAAAAAGTCCGGCAGCTACTCGAGTGGCATGCCGACCGTCGAGACCAGGGCTTGGCGGCGGATGGTCGCGCATTTGCGGCGACTGGATAACTAGGAGAAATAATGTCGGAGTCCGATAGATTGGATATCGCAGCGATCATGCGGCAATTGCCGCATCGGTATCCCTTCTTGCTGGTGGATCGAGTCTTGGAATGCGTCGCAGGACAACACTGCTTGGCGCTCAAGAATGTAACGGTCAACGAGCCGTTCTTTCAGGGACATTTTCCGCACCGGCCGGTGATGCCTGGAGTTCTGATCATCGAGGCCCTGGCGCAGGCAGCAGGTATTTTGGCATTCAAGACCGCCAAGGTCGTGCCCGACGTCAATACGCGTTTTTACTTTGTCGCCATCGACAATGCGCGATTTCGCAAGCCCGTCGAACCGGGAGACCAACTGATGCTGCGGGTGGAGCTGAAGCGCTCCTTCAAGGGGATTTGGAAATTCGACTGTCTGGCGCAGGTCGACGGCAAAGAAGTGGCGTCCGCGGAGATCATGGTCGCGCCCGAGACCAAGACGCCGCCCGACAGCAAGGCGTCCCCCGACAGCAAGGCGCCTCCGCGATCGGGAGCGACGGGATGATCGATTCGCGGGCGGTGGTATCGCCGCAAGCACACGTCGCGGCCGACGTTCAAATCGGGCCATTTTCGGTGATCGGCGCCGATGTCGTCATTGGTTCCGGAACCTGGATTGGCCCGCATGCGGTGATCAACGGCCCAACGCGTATCGGCCGCGACAACAAGATATTCCAGTTCGCCTCGCTCGGGGATGCGCCGCAGGACAAGAAATATAACGGCGAACCGACTCGCCTCGAGATCGGCGACCGCAATGTGTTTCGGGAGTCCGTCACGGTGAATCGCGGCACGACGCACGATAAAGGCGTGACGCGCATCGGCAACGACAATCTGCTGATGGCGTATTCGCATGTTGCACACGATTGTCAGCTGGGCAATCAGATTGTCATGGCGAATTGCGCGACGCTCGGCGGTCACGTCGAGATTGGCGACTGGGTGACGATGGGCGGTCTGTGCGCGGTTCACCAATTCACCAAGGTGGGAGCGCATTGTTTCATCGCGCATCACGCTGCGGTGACCCGCGATGTGCCTCCCTATGTCATGGCGGTGGGCCGCCCGGCCGAGCCGCACAGCGTCAATACTGTCGGGCTGCAGCGCCGCGGCTTTACGCCGGCGCAAATCCTGAATATTCGCCGCGCCTATCGTTTGTTGTACCGTTCCGGACTCAAATTGAAAGCGGCCATCGAAGAACTCGAGAAAGCGGCGGCGACGCAGCCGGAAATCGTGCCCTTCGTCGAATTCATCAAGCACAGTTCACGCAGCATCGTTCGTTAGGAGCTTGATGCCCGTGCCGCTGCGAGTGGGTCTGCTGGCGGGCGAAGCCTCGGGCGATACCTTGGGTGCCGACTTGATTTTGGCGTTGCGCCAGTGCGCGCCGGAAGCGAAATTCTTCGGCGTGGCGGGACCGAAGATGCAGGCCGCGGGGTGCGAGTGTTGGGAGCCGGCGGAGTCCCTCGCGGTCATGGGTCTGTTCGATGTGCTGCGCGACTTGCCGAGGCTCATAAAACTGCTCGCGCGCATCAAACGAATGTTTCTGACCGAGCGACCGGACGTTTTCATCGGCATCGATGCGCCGGACACGAATTTGCGCGTGGCGCGCCGTCTGCACGCCGCCGGCATTCCGACCGTGCAATACGTGAGTCCGCAAGTTTGGGCGTGGCGGCAGGGCCGTGCGCGCAACATGCGCAAATCGGTGGATCTGGTGCTATGCCTCTTGCCGTTCGAAAAGCGCTTTTACGATGAGCACGGCATACGCGCCGAGTTCGTCGGCCATCCGTTGGCGGATGCCATTCCGGAACACGTCGACCGTGAGTTGGCGCGGCGCACTCTGGGTTTGGAAGCCCAAGCCAGTGTGGTCGCGTTGCTGCCAGGAAGCCGGCGCGGTGAAGTGGCCCGGCTGGCCGCGGACTTCGCGGCCACCGCACGCTGGCTGGCGGCGCAGCGGCCCAACTTGAAATTCATTGCGCCGATGGCGAGCGCTGCAACGCGGCAGATATTCTCCCGTGTGCTAAAGCGTGATGCACCGGACCTCGAGGTGCAATTGCTCGAGGGCCAGGCGACGCTGGCTTTGAGCGCCGCCAATGTGGTCCTGGTGGCCTCGGGCACAGCCAGCCTGGAGGCGGCCCTGTGCAAACGCCCCATGGTGGTCGTGTACCGGCTGGGCGCGCTGACGGGGTGGATCCTGACACACTTCAATTTGGTGAAATCCAAGTTCTTTGCGCAACCAAATCTACTTGCGGATCGGCGCGTCGTCGGCGAATATTTTCAGCACCAAATAGTCCCCGAGTCGATCGGAGCGGAGCTCTTGATGTGGCTTGACGATACCGAACGGCGCAGCGCCTTGGAAGCTGAGTTCGCGCGGATCCACAGCGACTTGCGCCGTGGTGCGGGCACGCGGGCGGCGCAAGCCATTCTGGAACTCTTGAGCACGCGCCAGACTGCGGTAGCATCGCCCCCGTGAGGCGCATTGCCGGCATCGATGAAGCGGGCCGCGGACCTCTCGCGGGACCGGTGGTGGCGGCAGCCGTCATTTTGCGGCCGCGCCGACCCATCGAAGGCGTCGCCGATTCGAAATCCTTGAGCCCCGAAGAGAGAACGCGACTCAGCATCGAGATCCGGCGCGAAGCGGTGTGCTTCGGCATCGGCTGGGCGGACCAGGTCGAAATCGACGCGTTGAATATTCTGCAAGCGACATTTTTGGCCATGCGCCGCGCGCTGCTCGCCATGACGCTGACGCCGGATCACGTGCTCGTGGATGGCAACCGGCTTCCCAATTTGCACGGCTTGGGCAAGGTGCTGACGGCGCGTGCCATCATTGACGGCGATGTCACCGAGCCCGCCATCAGCGCCGCCTCAATTCTGGCGAAGACGGCGAGAGATAGTTTTATGAATCAAATGGATACGCTATATCCCGCATATTGTTTCGCAAGTCACAAGGGCTATGCGACGCCCGACCATCAGCGCCTGTTGAATTTACATGGGCCCTGTCCTTTGCACCGACGCTCCTTTGAGCCGGTGCGCCTGGCGCTGCGGTGCGAACTTTGACTAGATTCGTTCACCTGCGATTGCACACCGAGTACTCGTTGGTCGACGGCATCGTGCGTGTACCGGACCTGATGAGCGCGGTCGCCGCCGCGGGCATGCCCGCGGTAGCGCTCACCGATCAAAGCAACCTGTTCGCGATGGTGAAGTTCTACAAGGAAGCGCAAGCGGCCGGCGTAAAACCGTTGATTGGCGTCGATGCGTGGATCCGCGAACCGGGGGAGCGCGCGCCGCCCTCACGCATCGTTTTCCTGTGCCAGAATCTGGTCGGTTACAGGCATCTGACACAGCTGGTGACGCGTTCGTATCTGGAGGGCCAGCATCGCGGGGTGCCGATGTTGGAGCGCGGCTGGCTGAGCCGCGAGTCACTTGCGGGCCTGATTGTGCTCTCCGGCGGCTTTGAGGGCGACATCGGTCAGGCGATCGCGCGCGGCCGCGACGATGAGGCCGAGCGCTGTCTCGAGCGCTGGCAGGCATGCTGCGGCGATCGGTTTTATCTCGAGGTGCAACGCACCGGCCGGGCCGGCGAACAAGTCTGCTCGGAAGCGGCGTTCGACCTCGCGCAGTCGCGCGGCGTGGGCGCGGTCGCGACCAATGAGGTGCGTTTCTTGACGCGCGCCGAGTTCGAGGCGCATGAGGCGCGCGTCTGCATTCATGACGGTGCGCAGCTGGCGGATGCAAGCCGGCCGCGGCGTTACTCCGAAGAGCAATACCTCAAAACGCCGGCCGAGATGCTCGAGCTGTTCCAGGACGCGCCGGAGCTGCTGGCGAACACCCTTGAAATCGCCAAGCGCTGCTCGCTCGAGATTCGCTTGGGTGCTTCCATGCTGCCGGCCTACCCGGTGCCGGCCGGGTCGAACACGGAAGACTTCCTGCGTGCGGAATCCGCGCGCGGCCTCGCGGGCCGCCTCGCGGCCGCGCCGGCGTTGCCGGCCTCCGCGCCGCTCTCAGGCTCAGCGCCGGTCTCAGCCTCAGCGTTGGTCTCAAACTACGAGGCGCGTCTGGATTTGGAGCTTGGCGTCATCTGCGCGATGGGCTTCGCCGGATACTTTTTGATCGTTGCCGACTTCATTCGTTGGGCGCGCGAGAATGGCGTTCCCGTGGGTCCGGGCCGTGGTTCGGGCGCCGGGTCGCTGGTCGCCTATGCGCTCGGCATTACTGATCTCGATCCCATTGAGCACGATCTGTTGTTCGAGCGATTCTTGAATCCGGAGCGTGTGTCGATGCCGGATTTCGACGTCGACTTCTGCATGGATGGACGCGATCGGGTCATCGAATATGTCGCGAACAAGTATGGCCGCGATCGCGTCTCGCAAATCATCACCTACGGTACTTTGGCGGCCAAAGCAGTGGTGCGCGACGTCGGCCGCGTTCTCGGTCATCCCTACGGCTACGTGGATAAAATTGCCAAGCTGATTCCCTTGGAAATCGGCATGACGCTCGACAAGGCGCTCGAGCAGGAAGAAGAGCTGAAGCGTCTCTACGACACGGAAGCCGAAGTCCGCGAACTCATCGAACTCGCGCGCACGCTCGAGGGTCTGGCGCGAAACGCCGGCACGCATGCCGGCGGCGTGGTCATCGCGCCATCGATTTTGACCGACTTTACTCCGCTCTACTGC
>DATNKC010000191.1:0-4427 GCA_035603615.1 Steroidobacteraceae bacterium
TGATCACGGGGATGGGATTATACTTCTCGCTCGACATAGGCCGTTTTAGACATGATCACCGCCAGTCCTACCTCGCATAGTTACATTTCGCAGCGGCTAAAGCTGCACTACGTCGACTGGGGAAATCCACAGGCGCCCCCCATGCTGCTGCTTCACGGCGGCCGGGACCATTGCCGCAGTTGGGATTGGGTTGCGGACCGGCTGCGCACCGATTGGCATGTCATGGCCACGGATCTGCGGGGTCACGGAGATAGCGCCTGGTCCCCGGATGGCGATTACTCCATGGCAGCCTATGTCTATGATCTCGCGCAGATCATCCATCAGCTCGAGACTCCCGTCACCCTGGTGGCGCACTCTCTGGGCGGTAATGTTGCGCTTCGCTATGCCGGCTTGTACCCGGACAAGGTGCGGCGCGTCGTTGCCATCGAGGGCTTGGGGCCCTCGCCGAAAATGCTGGCGGAACGGCAGCAACAATCGCTGCAGCAGCGCTGGCAGGACTGGATCCGCGACCGCCGCGCGGTGAGCGCGCGAAGCCCGCGCCGTTACGCAACGCTGACCGATGCCCTGGAACGGATGCGCAGCGAAAATAAGTACTTGAGCGCCGAACAAGCACAGCATCTTACGCAGCATGCCGCCAGCCGCAATGAAGACGGCACATGGAGTTGGAAGTTCGACAACTATGTGCACGTGTTTCCGCCGGTCGACATCGCAACGGAGCAGCTGCAGGAGTTGTGGCGCGCGATCAGTTGTCCCACACTATTGTGCTACGGCGATAAAAGCTGGGCGTCGAATCCGGACAAGGACGGACGGGCGAGCCACTTCCCGCATGCGCGCGTCGTCACTTTTGCGAACGCCGGCCATTGGGTGCATCACGATCAGTTGGAGGAATTCATGAACGTCCTTCAGGGCTTTCTGAGCGAGGCCTAAAATGCGAGTGCCGATCAAAACCCGCGCCGTGCTGGTTTTATTCGGGAGCGTTTTGTTCGAGTGCGGTTGCAGCACCTCCGGTGTGCTCGACCCACATGGACCCATCGGCGGTGCGGAACGCACCATCCTCTTCAATGCAACGGTCATCATGCTGGCGGTGGTCGTGCCGGTAATTCTGGCCACCGGCCTATTCGCCTGGTGGTTTCGCGCCGGCAACCGCAGGGCGCGGCGCGAGCCCGAGTGGGAGTACGCAGGCCGGATCGAGTTTGTGGTGTGGGCGATTCCCGCGCTGGTGGTTCTGTTCCTCGGCGGAATCTGCTGGATCAGCTCGCACGATTTAGATCCCCGGACCCGCTTACACGCCTCGTCGGCGCCGCTCGAGGTCGAGGTGGTGTCGCTCGATTGGAAATGGCTGTTCATATATCCTAACTTGGGCATAGCGAGCGTCAATCGCTTGGTCGCACCCGCCGGCACACCGCTGCACTTTCGGCTCACCTCAGCCGGGGTCATGAACAGCTTCTTCATCCCGCAGCTGGGCAGCCAAATTTACACCATGGCCGGCATGGCAACCGAGCTCAATCTTCAAGCCGACGATCCGGGAACCTACGCCGGCTTGTCGGCGCAATTCAGCGGGGACGGCTTTTCTGATATGCGTTTCGAAGTGGCCGCGGTGTCGGCGCAGGCGTTTGCAGAGTGGATCGCCGAGACCCGCGCACACGGCGGCGCATTGGATACGCACGAGTACGCCGAGCTTACCCGCCCGACCCACAAGGATGCACCGCGGACCTTCGCCGCGGTCAGTCCGAACCTGTTCGACGCGATACTGGCGACTCCTGGCGCAGCGCCTCTCGAGATCTCAAAATGAGCACCCGGCGATGTTCGGCAAACTAAGTCTGGCCGCCATTCCGTGGAATCAGCCGATACCGCTGATCACCTCCGCGGTCATTATCGTGTTGCTGGCGGCGATACTGACGCTGGTGACCTACAAGGGCTGGTGGCCCTATTTGTGGCGCGAGTGGCTGACCAGCACCGACCACAAGCGCATCGGCGTGATGTACGTGGTGTTGGCGCTGGTCATGCTGATCCGCGGTTTCAGCGATGCCATCATGATGCGATCGCAACTCGCCGTGGCGGCCGGAAGCGCCGCGGGCTATCTGCCGCCCGAGCACTACGATCAGATTTTCTCGGCCCACGGCACGATCATGATCTTTTTCGTGGCGATGACGTTCGTGATCGGACTCATGAACTTCGCCGTACCGCTGCAGCTCGGCGTCCGGGACGTCGCCTTCCCCGTTCTCAATTCGGTCAGCTTCTGGTTGACCGCGGCGGGCGTGCTGCTGGTCAACGTATCCCTGGTGATCGGAGAGTTTGCGCGCACCGGCTGGCTCGTCTATCCGCCGCTATCGGAAATCGCCTACTCGCCCGGCGTCGGCGTGGATTATTATTTGTGGAGCCTGCAGATTTCCGGGCTTGGGACGCTTCTGGCGGGAATCAATTTCACGACGACGATTCTCAAGCTGCGTGCACCGGGCATGAGTTACAGCCGCATGCCGATCTTTTGCTGGACGGCACTCGCATCAAACTTGCTGATCGTCGCGGCGTTTCCGATTCTAACGGCCACATTTGCGATGCTGCTGCTCGACCGCTATTTAGGCTTTCATTTCTTCACCAACGAAGCCGGCGGCAACCCCATGATGTACATCAATCTCATCTGGGCATGGGGTCACCCCGAAGTTTATATTTTGATTCTGCCCGCGTTCGGGGTTTTCTCCGAAGTGATCGCGACATTTTCCGGCAAGCCGCTGTTCGGCCATCGCTCCATGGTGATTGCGACGATGGCGATTTGCATGCTGTCCTTCATGGTGTGGCTGCATCACTTCTTCACGATGGGCGCGGGCGCCAATGTCAACGCGTTCTTTGGCATCATGACCATGATCATCGCTGTGCCGACGGGCGTGAAAGTCTTCAACTGGCTGTTCACGCTTTATTGGGGAGAGGTTCGATTCACATCGCCGGTTTACTGGTCCTTGGGATTTATGGTGACCTTCGTAATCGGCGGTATGACGGGCGTGCTGCTCGCCATCCCGCCAGCCGACTTCGTGCTGCACAACAGCCTGTTTCTGGTCGCACACTTCCACAATGTCATTATCGGCGGAGTCGTTTTCGGGGCGATGGCCGGATACACCTACTGGTTCCCCAAGGCGTTCGGCTTTACGCTCGATGAGCGGTTGGGCAAAGCCGCTTTCTGGTGCTGGTTCATCGGATTCTATCTTGCCTTCATGCCGCTGTATGTATTGGGGTTGATGGGCGCGACGCGGCGCATGCAGCATTACTCCGATACGTCCTGGCAGCCGCTCATGTTGGTGGCGTTCGCCGGCGCCATCGTCATTCTCGCCGGCATGTCGTTCACCATCGCGCAGCTCATCTACAGCATCAAGACCCGGGAGCGGCGCCGCGACACAACCGGGGATCCGTGGAATGGCCGCACGCTCGAGTGGTCCACCGCCTCGCCGCCGCCGCCGTGGAATTTCACGGTTCTGCCGCAAGTGAGCGGCATCGATGAGTTCTGGCGCATGAAGCACGCCGGCAAAAAACTCACCTCGGGCGCCGCACCGCCTCCGTCCATTCACGTGCCGCGCTCCAGCTCGCTGGGGTTTCTGACGGCATTCTGCGCGGTTATTTTCGGCTTCGCCGCGATCTGGCACATTTGGTGGTTGGCGATCTTAGGGCTCGTGGGCGCGATCGCATTGACGTTGAATCATTCTTGGCAGCTGGACACCGAGGTACAGGTTAGCGCCAAGGAAATCGCCGAATTCGAAACGCGCCGTAAAGTGAAGCCAGGATGAGCGTGATCGCCGAAGAAATCCCCCTCTCCGAGCGTGGTCCGGCACCCACTCGCATTGTCGTCAGTTTTGGATTCTGGCTGTTCCTGCTCAGCGACATCGTGATTTTTTCGGCGCTGTTTGCCGCCTACGCGGTGCTCGCGCAGCGCACCGCCGGCGGTCCCACAGGCGCACAGATCTTCGATCTTAAGCATGTGTTTCTCGAGACATGCTGTTTGTTGGTTTCGAGCTTCACCTGCGGCTTGTGCGTGCTGGCAATGGAGCGCCGCTCGCCTACCATGATCTATGTCTGGGCGGCGGTCACCTTTGTCCTTGGCGTGTCGTTCATATCGTTGGAGCTGTCCGAGTTCATCGGCATGTTTTCGCGAGGCATCAATCCCGCACGCAGCGCCTTTCTGTCCGCATTCTTCGGGTTGGTCGGCACGCACGGAATACATGTGACCGCCGGCTTGTGCTGGCTTGCGGTGATGATGGGTCAAATCGCCACGCTGGGATTGCGGCCCAAGGTGGCGCAGCGCCTCGTCTGCTTCAGTCTGTTCTGGCATGCGCTCGATCTGGTCTGGATCGGCGTCTTTACCATTGTTTATCTGGGAGCACGCACTTGAAAAGCAACGGCACTGCGCAGCAAGCAGAAGACGCACCGGGTGAGCACGATGC
>DATNKC010000192.1:0-3309 GCA_035603615.1 Steroidobacteraceae bacterium
ACCCTCGAATTGGCCTCCTCGGTCAAATTCGAAGGTGAGAATATGAAAACCGTGGCGGAATTTTCCGTGCGCAAAGGACAAAGGGAATCCTTCGTGCTCAACTACCGGCCATCGCATTTTCCGACGCGGCCGGGCATCGACTCTGCAAAGGCATTGAAACGCACTCTGTCGCGGTGGCACCGCTGGTCGGCACGCTGCAGCTACCGCGGCCGGTGGGGTCCCGCGGTCTTGCGCTCACTGATCACCCTGAAGGCCCTGACCTACAAGCCGAGCGGCGGCATAGTCGCAGCGCCGACCACCTCGCTGCCGGAACTGGTGGGCGGCGTGCGTAATTGGGACTATCGGTATTGCTGGCTGCGCGACGCGACTTTCACCTTGAATGCCTTGTTGTTGGCCGGGTACCACCAGGAGGCCGCCGAGTGGCGCGAGTGGCTGTTGCGCGCGATCGCGGGCTCGCCCAGCGACTTGCAGATCGTTTACGGCGTGACCGGCGCGCGGCGGCTCGATGAGTTCGAATTGTCCTGGCTGCCGGGTCATAAAAAATCCAAGCCGGTGCGCATCGGTAACGCGGCGTCAACGCAGTTTCAGCTCGATGTGTATGGCGAAGTCATGGATTCCTTGCATTTGGCGCGATCCGCGGATCTGGAGCCGCATCCTGAGGCCTGGAATGTGCAGCTGGCGCTGCTCGAGTTCCTCGAGTCTCATTGGCAAGATCCCGACGATGGAATCTGGGAAGTCCGCGGCCCGCGCAGACATTTCACCCATTCCAAGATCATGGCCTGGGTGGCATTCGACCGCGCCATCAAGGACGCAGAAAAGCAGAAGCTCGAGGGCCCTGTGAATCGCTGGCGCCGGGTGCGCGCCCGCATTCACGCGCAAGTTTGCGAGAAAGGCTTCAATCGCGTCGGCAACACCTTCGTGCAGTCGTACGGATCCAAGTTTCTGGATGCGAGTCTGCTGTTGATCCCGCAAGTGGGATTTCTCCCGGCGGACGACCCGCGAGTGCTTGGTACGATCGCGGCCATTGAGAAACATCTGCTGATCAACGGCTTCGTGCTGCGTTATTCGACCGCGACCCTCGTGGATGCCCTGCCGGCCGGCGAGGGCACGTTCTTGGCCTGCTCTTTCTGGCTGGCGGATAGCTATGTGCTTACCGGGCGCCGCAGCGAGGCCGAAGCGCTTTTTGAGCGCCTGCTCGCGCTCGGCAACGACGTGGGGCTGTTTGCCGAGGAATATGAACCGCGCACCAAGCGCATGTTGGGAAACTTTCCTCAGGCCCTCACGCACATGTCGTTGGTCAACACGGCGAGATTGCTGTCCATACCTGAAAAGGTTGCGAAACGCGCCAGCGCGCGCGGCGAGCGGCCTGGCGCAAATGCTTGAGCGCCTCGAATCTCATTTGTGGGATATCACCGTCACTGGGTCCCATTTGCGACCTACAGATATACCGCAGCGCATCGCGCAGCATGACCTTCGAGAATTAGCGAAGCCGAACAGGCTACATAAAGGCAGGAGGAACAATGAAGAAGCACGTTATTTTATGCGGCATGATCGCGCTCGGCGTGGCATGCGCACCGTTGGCGATGGCGGATGAGGCGACGGATACTCAGTCGCATCATTTCGTCAAGGATTCAGCCATCACCACCAAGGTAAAAGCGAAGTTGGCGGCGAAGCATTTGTCGACACTGACCCGAATCAAAGTCGATACCGATGCGGACGGCGTGGTGTGGTTGAGCGGCCGGGCGCCTACCCGCGACGCGAGTGACTTGGCGGCGATGATTGCCAAGAACACGGAAGGCGTCAACTCGGTTCACAACGACATTGCAATCGAGCCGTAGTCGTCAAACGCTTTGAATTGACGCATTCGAGATCATGCGGGCACTTTGAAATCGAAGTGCCCGCTTTTTATTGCGCCCGGCCCGCGTTACCCGGTCGGAATTTCGGCCGCCAACCGATCCGCCAACAAGGCGATGCAGGCGCTGAACGCAGCGGCAATCTCCGCATAGCTCTGCGGCTGCTGCGGACTGACGAAGCTATCACGTCCAAGCGTTTCCTTGCCCGTCCGGGCATCGGTAAGCCGCCAATGAGTCTCGATGCTCAGGTGATCAGCAAGGTGTGCGGTCACCTGGTCTATTTCGACCGCGATCCTGAAGAGCGGTATCCCCGCTTTGTCGACGCTCTTAGGTAACACCACCACATCGCTGCGGCGTCGCTCGATGTCTTGGCTCAGCGCACCGCTGATCATATCCGCGAGGGGCGCTGCCCAGCGTTCGTGATCCAAGACCGACACGCCTCCCGAGGTCTCAATGACCATCTCGCCGCGGTCGACCAATGAAGGTATCGTGACCCGCAACGTCACTTGCCGTTCGAACTGCGATCGAGACGTTCCAATTGCGGCGGGCTGGGGATCCAAAACGTAGAAGTGATCCGGCTGGTGCGTCACGCAACCCGCGAGCAAAAATACTGAGAGAGCCAGCTTGAGCGATTTCATGGGGGTGAACCTGCGGGTTTGCCGCGTAGCAAGGACTCCGGATGGCGTTCGAGATAGTCGACCAAGGCACTGATCGATTTTGCGGCGCGCGATACCTGCAGCAGCGTCGAACCCAGGTCATTTTCCAAAGGTGCATCCTGACCAAGCAATTCCTTGGCGTTTTTCAGCGCGCCCTGTGCTTCCGCCAAAGTGCTCTGGATCTGCGGTGCGAGATTGGTGTCGACGTTGTGCAACAATTGATCGGCGCTCTTGAGCGTCTGGTCGAGTGAGTTCATGGCGCCCAACAAGCGCGCCGAAAGCTGATCGAAAGGCACTTTGCTGAGTTTTTTCGCAATCACGCCCACGGAGTCTTGGATGTCATCGAGGCCGCCGGAGATCGTCGGAAAAATTGCGGGTTGTTCATTCCAGACGACTTTTTCCCTGGACACATCGTGGTGCATATCCAAGGAAATAAACTTCTGACCGGTCAGCAGATTGCCGGTCTTCAATTCCGCGCGCAGGCCATGCGCAACCAAGCTGTCGATCAGTTTGCGGCTGTCGATGGGCGGCGGATGTCCGGAAGCGGTCGCGGCGGCGTGTTGTGCCCGCCCGCGCAATCTTTGAGGATAGAGTTCCACCACCACGGGAAAGGCCAGGAGGCCCGCGCGTTCGTCGTACTCTACGTCGACGCTCTTTACCTCACCGACCGTAATGCCCTGCAGATCCACCGGCGCGCCGGCGGATAAACCTCGCAATGTGCCGCCGAAATACATCACGAAGTCACGAATTTCGATTTCGGTCGGGCGCATCGCGCGATCTTGGTCGTTGAACAGCGTAAA
>DATNKC010000193.1:0-2634 GCA_035603615.1 Steroidobacteraceae bacterium
GGCCCTATCCAAGTCCAAACCCGAACCGCGCCTGGTTTTGACCGGCGCCGTGCTGCGCGCATCGGCGCTGCTCGAAATCACGCAAGCGAGTCTGGCGCAAATACTGGGCTTGAGCCCCTCGACCGTCTCGCGCATGGCCAATGGCAGCTATACCCTCGACGATCAAAAGAAGGAGTGGGAACTCGGTGCTTTGTTCGTGCGCTTGTTTCGGTCGCTGGATGCCGTGATCGGTTCCAACGACTCGGCGGCACGAGGCTGGCTCAACGGTGACAACAGCGGGCTCGCAGGTCGTCCGATCGAGCTGATTCGCAGCACAGAAGGCTTGGTTCGTGTCGTCCAATACTTGGACGCCGCCCGCGGTCGACTCTGAGGCGCGAAGGGCGACGCGGCGCCTGTGGCGAGCCGTGGAAGCCCAACATATCGCTTCAACGCTGCGGCTGGTCGCGAACGTCGAGGAGCAGCTGATCCTCGAGCGGATTTTGGAGCAGAGCAAGCCGGGGCTGCCGAAAGACGCCGCCGATTTGCACTATTTATTGGCCACGCCATTTCGTTACTCATCGCCCATCGGATCGCGATTTCGCGCGCCCGGCGATCCGGGAGTCTGGTACGGAGCGGAAAAGGAGCGTACGGCCTGCGCGGAATTGGGGTTCTGGCGTTGGCGATTCTTGATGGACTCGCGAGGGCTGGACAGCTTGGGTCCCTCGCCGCAGACCGTGTTTCGCGCCGGTATGGACGGCCGCATGGTCGACCTCACCGAGGCGCCGTTCAAGCGCGCGCGCTCCGAATGGACTGATCCTAAGAGCTACGCAGCTTCGCAGGGTTTTGCGCACGTGGCCCGACAGGCGGATGTGGATGCGATCCGCTATGAGTCGGTGCGCGATCCGGAACACGGCGGCGCCGTCGCCGTGATGCGGCCTTCCTGTTTCAAGCCGCGTCGGCCCTGGGATCAGCGCATCTGGCTGCTGACGGTTCGACCCGAGGCGGCGATCTGGCAACGCGAAGGACAAAGCCACGAGTTCCTGGCAAAGAACTGGAAGCAATGACGCGGACAAGGCGTCGCGCGTACAATCGCCCACGGCACTCTCACCACGGCGGTTAAATCTCTTGGGTCGGAATTTCAGCAGCGACCACGTCGCTCCCGCGTGCGATGCCATCCTGGCGGCGGTCAACGAGGCCAACCAAGGGTTCGTCACTTCTTACGGGGGCGATGAGCTGACGGCGAAGCTGCAGTCCCTGGCGAGCGATGTGTTTGAAAGACAGGTCGCGATATTCCCGGTAACCAGCGGCACGGCCGCCAATGCGCTCGCGCTGTCGCAAATCGTGCCTCCCTTCGGCGCGATCTATTGCTATGAAGCGGCGCATATCGTGACCGACGAGGCCGGCGCGCCCTCATTCTTCACCGGCGGTGCGCAGCTCGTCGGTTTTCCCGCGGAGGACGGCAAGATTCGCCCCGAGCAACTGACCCGCGCGGTGGCGTACGCTGAGGATCTTGGAATACATCACGTGAAGCCAGGCGCGGTGACCCTGACGCAGGCCACCGAATGGGGCACAGTGTACGGCCTCGAGGAAATCGCAGCCGTCAGCAAAGCGGCCCGGCAACATCAACTTCCCGTGCATATGGATGGGGCGCGCTTCGCCAACGCGCTGGTGCATCTAGGCTGTAGCCCCGCGGAGGCAACATGGAAGTGCGGCGTCGATGTGCTCTCACTGGGCGCCACCAAGAATGGAGCGCTCGGCGCGGACGCGGTCGTGTTCTTTGATCCGGCCAAGGCCCGCGATTTCGAGCGGCGCCGCAAACGCGCCGGACATTTGATGTCGAAACTTCGATTCGTGAGCGCGCAGTTGATTGCCTACCTTCAGCACGGCCTGTGGCTGGAAAATGCACGCCACGCGAATGCGATGGCCTCGAGGATGGCGCGAGGTCTTCAAACGGTTCCGGGCGCCCGGCTATTGCATCCCGTCGAGGCCAACGAATTGTTCGTGGCGTTGCCCGAGGATTTGGTCCACGGCCTGGAATCGCAGGGATTCGACTTTTACCGCTGGCCGCTGCGTGCGGCCGAATGCGGTGTGACGATTCGTTTGGTGACCTGCTTCGCCACCTCGAGCGCGGATGTGGACGAATTTATCGCCGCGGCCGCCGCGATCACTCCTCGCGGTTAGTTCCGTTGAACGAGGTCGATTGCGTTGTGATCGGTGCAGGGGTCATCGGCCTGGCGGTGGCCCGGGCGCTGGCACTCGGCGGCCGGGACGTGATCATTCTCGAGTGCGAGCGCCAGTTCGGCATGCATGCCAGCTCGCGCAATAGCGAAGTCATTCATGCCGGGATCCACTACGAACCCCATTCTCTTAAAGCGCGGCTCTGCCTCGCCGGGCGCGATCTTTTGTACGGCTATTGTGCCCAGCGCGGCATCCCGCATCGGCGCTGCGGAAAGTTCACGGTCGCCACCGCCGACAGCCAAATGGCTGCGCTCGAGAACATCGAAGCAAACGCGCGCGCCAACGGCGTCTTCGACCTCGAGTGGCTCGACGGGAGTGAGGCGCAGCGCACCGAACCTGAGCTTCGATGTATTCGCGCCCTGTCATCGCCTTCCACCGGAATCATCGACTCTCATGTCTATATGCAGTCGCTGCTGG